>CAYSKU010000006.1:0-25299 GCA_964431775.1 uncultured Ruminococcus sp.
CGTTTGGTGTAAGATGCACGTTATTTTATAAGGAAGGGAACGCCGCGGCGTTCCCTTATTTTTTCTTTACTTGCGATCTGCACAGGACATAAAGTCTGTAGATAAGTTTGCACTTTTCCACATTGTCGTGTGATATCTTCAAACTTCGACTTAACGAATGCCGATTCATGCTTGTCGGCTCAGCCGACCCGTCAGCAGACAGACCCTGCGCCAAATAATATTGTCGTGGGTCGTCAAACGTTTTCAGCTTCAGAGTTGCCGATGACCGCCCGGCGGCTCAGCCGACCCGTCAGCAGACCAAATTTGCACCAATTACATTGTCGTGTGATATCTTCAAACTTCGACTTCACGACCGCCGATGACCGTCTGCGGTCTCAGACCGCCTGCGTTATAGACGGTCTCGAACCAGTTGTCGGTTATGGGGATCGGACGTGCATCCTCAAAGCCGCACGAGGCATAAATGCCACCTGCACCAACGACCAGCCGTGTCGTCAGTACCTTTGAACGGTGTGCGGTATCTATCTCGGGACGACCCTCGATAAGGTACGAACCGCGTGACGAGCCTCCGTCCCTCGTGTATGCAAGTATCGCCGAAAGCACGGCGTATCTCGTGACGAGCGTGTCGTAATTTATGGAAAGCTCCAGGAGCGCGTCGTAGTCTGCGGCGGCGTGAATGTCGAAAAATTCGTCTATCTCCTTCTTCGTATCGCGGCAGAACGACTCCGCTTCCTCCGGATGACGGAAGAACGCCGCGACACGATCGTGACGCTTCGCATCGTGTCGTCTCTCCGCAAGAACGGCGGCACGGTCAAGAGACCCTGCGCCGGACTTCAGTGATTTGTCGTACACGAGACATTCGAGGAGCGTATCGTGAAGTCTGTCGAGAACCGCCTGTGACGTATCCGTTTTGGCGGTGCTTTTTATTTTTTTGCAGATATATTCCGCGGCACGCATAGAGCCGACCTGCGTGGAGTTCAGCGCAGAGCCACCCGGTCGCTTGACACCGAATACACCTCCGCATTCCCCGATGGGGAAGAAGCCGCGCAGTGAGGGGTTCTCGTAATTTATGTCGTTTTCGAGACCGCCGTTCATGTGCTGTGCGGCAACGTGTATCTCGAGCGGCTCGGTACACAGGTCGATACCGTGGTCGAGACAGACCCTGTAGGCACGCTCGTTTATGGCGCGGAGACGTAGTATCGGGGTATCGCAAAGTGCGTTCGAATTTGCAAGGTAGTCGTAGACCTCGTCACCGAGCGTTTCGCGGCGAAGCCCGACACGCTCGAGCGCGGAAGGCTCACGGCGATAGTCGAGAAAAACACGCCGTCCTGCCATATTTTCGTTATATACGGCGATATCTACAAGAGACGAGCCTGTGCCGACCGTGAGACGTTCGGGGTCGAAGGGCCACTGATAGCCCTTACGGAAGACGGCACGCAGAAGCTTTGCATCGGAAAAGGTATCGCAGAGGAATTCGCGCTCGTTGCCGTTCTCGTCAACGGAGAAATAGCGAGGCATAGCCTGCTGGAACGAGCCGGAGAGGTTCCATCTGAACGGAACGGAGGCGATACCGTACTGCGCCTCGGTGAGGTTCACGGCAGAGGCACCTGCGAGGAGAGGTGCGCCGAGAGCGCAGGTCTGACTTTCGGGGTAGACGGAGCTGTCGTAGAGAGAGGACGCACCGCCTGTTGCCCACATGACGTAGTCGGAGAGGAAAACGGTAAGACCTGCCCTGTTGTCGGGTGACACCTCATGCTCGGATATACAGACGATACCGCGAGTCATGCCGTTCTCCGCGAGGAGCCTTACGGCGCGGTAGCCGTCATATAGCGGCAGATCGGCATTTTGGCATTCTTTTTCGAGAGCCTCCGTCATATACTTTGAGGTGTACGGACCGCAGGAGGTCGCACGACCGCGCTCGTCATGGTCGGTGCGGTAGCCCGGGTATTCGCCGTACACGTCATGCGGAAACGGAACGCCGAGTGAGGTGAGGTTGAAGAAGGCGCGAAGTGAGCCTGCGGCTTCGACGAGGGCGAGGTCTCCGTGCATCGAGCCTCCGGCGGTATAGTCGCGAGCCATCTCACCGGCGCAGTCACTTTTGTACGCGGAGGTGGAGAGCTTATAGTAGGTCTGCTTATCCGAGCCTGTATTACGTGACGTTCCCATAAGGCGACCCTCGGTGACGATCGCAGGTCGTTCGCCCAGACGGTGAGCGGTCAAGGCGGCGTTATAGGCTGCCGCACCGCTCCCGACTACTATGAGGTCATATGTATATACGTTGATGTGTGTTCCGGCGATAATTATAGTTTGGTCTGCTGTTGGCATCGTTATTACCTCCCTTTGCATGGATTATATCATACAGACTCGGAAAAAGCAATGCTTTGTTTGCTCTTGTATCTGCTTTGCTCAACGCCCCAAACTTTGCTCCGCTGCCCCTATTATAATCAAGAAAAGATATTGACAGAATTGCTCGTATGTTGTATAATAAAAGCATGGTAAGATACAAATTTTGTATGGAGGAATATTATGAACAAAAGCGTAAAGCGTATCTCCGTTTTTCTTGCGGCTCTCATGATGACTTCTGCATTTGCCGCATCGGTATCTGCCGCAGATACCACCTTTATCAAGGTAAAGAATACCACCCCCGCTATCGCTGACGAGGTACTCGAGACCGAGGAGACCGTGGCAGAGCCTGCCGCTGTCTTAAACGACCTCTCGTCCCTGAAGACCGGCGGATGGGTAAAGACCGGTAGCGGTATCCTCGGTGAGGACAAAAAGGATGCTTCCGCGATCAAGAACAGCTTCATCAAGCCCTCGACCTCCAA
This sequence comes from uncultured Ruminococcus sp., assembly GCA_964431775.1. GTDB lineage: Bacteria > Bacillota > Clostridia > Oscillospirales > CAG-272 > UMGS1696. The sequence continues at coordinate 2,823 of CAYSKU010000006.1, forward strand.
AGACTCCTCGACTGCCGGTAAGGTATTCAAGAATACCAAGCCCCTGACTATCGAGAACGGTAAGTACTACTCCTGCCGTGACGCCGAGGCTGAGCTTGAGAGCTACTACGAGGATCATACCTACAGCGTTTATATGTACGAGGGTGACGAGCGTGTGTTCTGTGACGGTGCGTACTTCGTAAGCACCGACAGCGACGTCGTCTACTACGACTACTCCACCGGTCGTCTCGTTGCAAACGACTCCGGTACCGCATATGTCTACGTCTATACCAAGGGCGGCGTACCGTTCTTCCGTCTCCATGTCGGAGTTATCAACAAGATAAACGGTAAGTACTCTACCCTCGATCTCGTTCCCGATGAATGGCACCTTGACGGCGCGGGTGACACCACCTCGTTCACTGTCGTTACCAACAAGGACTATGACGTTGACGACTTCAAGCTCTCCGTCGTACACGGCAGCGATATAGCCTCCTTCAACAAGGACGGCAAGCTCGACGTTACCGGTAACGGTCCGATCGTCGTTCGCGTTTCCCTCAAGTCTAACTCCAACATATACGGCGAAGCTCTTCTTTACTCCGGGAAGTACGTTTCGTCCTTCTATGACGGCTACTACACCTGCAAGGGCAATAAGTTCCAGACCAATTACTGGGGCTGCGACTACGATATCCGTGATATCCGCGACTGCTACGTCGGCGGCTGGATAAAGTCCGCTGAGGGCATCTTCGTTCCCGTTCTGAAGAAGAGCACCGCTACCGTCATTGACGGTGACGAAAAGAAGACCACCACCGTGGTAAGCACCGGCAGCGTAAGCATCGCAGACCTCCTCCGTGATGCATACGGCGATAAGGACGATCTCTACGAGATCATCTCGAAGTACGACCTCTTCAAGGGTAAGGACTATAAGAAGGATACCGTCACCTACGACGACCTCGACTATATCCGCTACCTCCTCTCCCAGATGATCGGCGACTAAGGCGAGTTTGAAAAAAGTCAATATGCACAGATAGCGGAGCTTTTTGCACTATACTTCAGAATTTCCCCTTGAAATACGAAGTATTCCTGCGGAAAAATTCTTCGTCTATCACAAAGCTCTCTCGCTCCTGTACATATCTCCTTCTTTTTCAAACAGCACCTAAGTCCGAGTACACACAAAAAATATGTCCGACAGAAGTAAATTTTCTGTCGGACTTTTTTGTCGCCGTAGTTGCCGTAATATATTCTATCACTTTTTTCGGTCGAGTATCTCGCAGATCAGAGCGCGACACCCCTCGGGGACTGCATCTCCGAGGTCACAGCCGTACTTTATAAGCTCACGAACGTAGGTCGAGCTGATCGCGGCATACTCGGGAGAGGTCGGAAGTATGATCGTTTCGAGCAGGGGGTCAAAACGCTTCATGATGTACGAAAGGTTCGCTTCGTAATCGTAGTCGGTCGCGTTACGTGCGCCACGTACTATGACTGTCGCACCAAGCTCCCCTGCGATCTCGGATATCGGACCATCGTACACCATTGCACGGACGTTTTTGAGAGGTAGCTCCGCTATTGCCGCTTCGGTGAGCGACATACGTTCACTCGGTGTAAACATACCGCTGCTTTTTTGGCTGTTTACCGCGATGATCACCCACACCTCGTCAAACATCAGGGAGGCGCGGCGTATCAGGTCGAGATGTCCCGACGTGATCGGGTCAAAGCTCCCCGTTATGATGGCAGTTCGCTTCATCGGCTGTCCCCCGACTTATTCGGCAGGCGAAAGGAGCGTTATCCTCGTCCGACCGTACAGCACGGACTTTTTCACCTCGTACCTTGATGCAAGCACCTCGTCATCACCGAAGATGTCACGAAGCACCGCCTGTGCCGCTATGCTCTCGTCCTTGCGCTGACGTGAGTTCTTGACCGGAATGTCACAGTCGGTCTCACAGATGATCGAGCCGCCGGCGGCACAAAGCTCTGCCTTGTGAATTGCTTCGAGAGACCTCGGCAGAAGTCCCGAGGCATACGGCGGATCGAGGAATATGATATCGTATGCTTCACGTCCGGCTGCTCCGCGCACGAACGACATATAGTCGGTCGCGGAGATACGGCACTTTTCAAAAAGATGTGTCTTCTTTGCGTTTTCTATGATGACGTTCACCGCATCACGCGACTGGTCGATGATGGTCGCACGTGCCGCACCTCTCGACAGTGCTTCAAGGGCGAGCTGACCGCTTCCGCCGAACAGGTCGAGGACGGCACGTCCCTCGATATCGAATTGAAGCATAGAGAAAACAGCTTCCTTTACACGGTCTGAGGTCGGTCGGGTGTTCTCTCCCTCGAGGGAGGCAAGCTTCGTGCCGCGTGCGCTTCCTGTAATAACTCTCATTTTTCTACCTCATTTATAATTTGATCTTTGATCTGTCGTTTTATGAAAATGCTCGTATACTGCCTCCGCATCCTTCTGCGAAATGCCGACTACCTCCGACAGCTCGGCAACGGAGGCGTTCTTCAGGTCGGCGAAGGTCGAAAAATGCTCGAGCAGAGCCTTTGACTTTGCAGGACCTATGCCCTTTATGCTCTCAAGTGAGGAGGTCTTCATGGTCTTTCTCTTTGCTCCGGTCATGTGCGCGACCGTGTAACGGTGTACCTCCTCCTGTAGCCCGTAGATCAGACGGAATACGTCCGCACGTCGTGTGATATCGACCTCACCTGTGTCGTCGGTCAACGTGCGTGTCCTGTGATGCTCGTCCTTGACCATACCGAAGACAGGGATGTCCATTCCGGTCTCACGCATGAGCTCACGTATGACGGAGACGTGTCCGCGTCCGCCGTCAAGGAGGATGAGGTCGGGACACGCTTCCATGGAGTCCCCCTCGATACCGATGTGCGACAGACGACGTGATATCGCCTCACGCATGGAGGCGTAGTCGTCCTGACCGTCGGTCGAGCGGATACCGAACGTGCGGTATTCGCTCTTTTTTAGCTGACCGTCTATCGCGACGACCATTCCGGCGGTTATATGCTCGTCACCGAGGTTCGATATGTCGTATGCCTCGATGCGCTCGGGAACGACCTCGAGACAGAGGAGGGAGGCGAGTGAGACGAGGGTACGCTCGTTGCTTCGGTCACGCTTGGCGGAGTTTTCGGAATGTGTCCGTGCATCGTCTATCGCCATGTCACAAAGGTACTTCGAAGCACCGCGCTTCGGGGTGCGTATGGTGACGCGATGCTCGGCACGCTCCGACAGATGGTCGGACAGAAGAAGCCTGTCATGCTCCGGAAGCTCGAACGAGAGAAGTATCTCGGAGGGTATGAACTCACGTGACTGGTACAACGCCATAAGGAACGCGGAGAGAGGCGAGTCCTCATCGTCGGCTTCCGAGACACCGGAGATCTCCTCGTTACCGAAGAGAAAATGCTCCGTGTCGGCGATATAGCCGCTCCTGATATAGAAGACTGTCGCGCAGTCGCGGAACTTTACGTCCTCACCCTCGAAGGAGGTCAGGTGCAGACCTATAACGTCACATTCGACGTCCGGTGAGCCGACCGCCTTTTGACGTTCGCCGAGCTTTCGCATGGCTTCGATGGCATCACGATGACGTGCGGCCTCCTCGAATTCGAGCATTTCGGCTGCACGGTTCATCTTTTCGGTAAGCTCCGTTATGACCTCACGTGTACCGCCGCGCAGGATATCTGCGGCACGGTCGATGACCTCACGATACGCGCTCTGCTCGACACGTCCGGTGCAGACGCCCATACATCGCCCGATCTGGTAGTAGACACACGGACGTGACGTGCCGATATCGGCAGGGAAACGCTTTTTGCAGCTCGGGATACCGAGTGAGCGTTCAAGCTGTGCGATAACGCGAAGCACCGTCTGTGTAGACGAATACGGACCGAAGTAGAGCGAGCCGTCGGGGATACGCTTTCGCGACATGGATATACGAGACCACTGTGACTTTATGTCGATACGGATATACGGATACGACTTTGCATCCTTCAAACGGATGTTATATTTGGGGGTATACTGCTTGATGAGGCTGTTTTCGAGTGCGAGAGCCTCCATCTCGGTCGTACAGGTGATGAAGCGGAAGTCGTGGACGGAGGCTGCCATACGCTCGGTCTTTCGGTCATGCTCACCGTGGAAGTACTGTGAGACACGGTCGCGGAGAGAGCGTGATTTTCCGACGTATATGACGTTTCCTGCCTCATTCTGCATGATATAGACTCCCGGGCAGCGCGGAAGTGCGGCAGCTTTTGAGCGAAGATGCTCGATGTTTTTTGATAATTCCATGTTCGTGAAGTTTGGGGTGAAAGCGACCACATGACAATCGAGCCGCACACGCTTTAGCGGTCGCCACTTGTGGCGACGACGGCGACCGAAGGAGAATGCGTTACTTTAAGTTTAGAATTGCTTTATTAGGGCGTGATCTCTCCACCCTCGTGGGGTGTCTTTCGATCTAAACTGAAATTACGCCGATTATGCCCGTCGGCTGCCGGAAACAAATCGAGCGAAGGCTCATCACCCTCGCTCAGGTCTCTGTTTGTTGTCCGATAAAAATTATTCGGTAAAGCCGGTGTCGATGAGAGCGGAAAGTCCCTCGAGTGCATCAGCCTCGTCGTTGCCGTCGGCGATAAGGGTGATAGTCATACCCTTAACGATTCCGAGAGAAAGAACGCCGAGAAGGCTCTTCGCGTTCACTCTGCGATCGTCCTTTTCTACCCAAATGGAGCTCTTATAGGAATTCGCCTTCTGGATGAAGAATGTAGCCGGTCTGGCATGGAGACCTACATTATTCTTTATGGTTACATCGCGTGAAATCATATTATAATCTCCCAAGATCAAGTAATATAGGTTTTGTGAGGTAACTCCCCACGTCGAAAAAATATCGTCATGGATACCACTTTTCAGAATAAGAAAATGGCTACACCTCTAAATCTACCTATATTATATCAAATTATCGCACTTAAATCAATAGTTTTGACTTATTTTTTACTCGGCAAACTCCACAACTTGATCAAAGAAATCGAACGGATTTTAGACGAAAATTCACCGCACGATATCCCACGAGGGTGGAGCTTGCTCAAGCTATATCTTGTCTCGATCGGTCTGCACCTGTCCCCTTTTTCGAAAGCAGATGCTGTCGTCCCGACCGATCTACAGCGCGTCAGGCGTTCTTCAGGACTGTGATGGTGACCGCCTCACCGTTTACGTCCCATTCCTTAGTATAGCCGTCGAGAGGCTCGAAGGTGAGGGAATCGCAGAGAACGGCTCTGCAAAGCTCGGTAGAGTCGGCGCGGAGTATGTCGGCAAGTCTTTCGCTTCCGGTGACGGAGACCGCGATATGGTCGGTGACTACGAAGTCAGCCTCCTTACGCATGGTCTGTATCTTCGAGATAAGCTCACGGACGAAGCCCTCCGCGATAAGCTCGGGAGTCAGGTTCGTGTCGAGTGCGACCGCGATACCGTTGTCGGCAAGGCTGAAATAGCCCTCCTTCTGCTTTACGTCGATCAGGAGGTCGTCACGTGTAAGCTCTGCGACAGCTCCGTCAAGGTCGAGAGCGAGGACACCGTTTGCTTCAAGCTCACTCATTGCGGCGTTTCCGTCAAAGTCATCGCTCTGGAGGACGGCGCGGATCTTTCCGAGGAGCTTGCCGTACTTCGGACCGACGGTCTTCAGGTTCGGCTTGAACGAATAGGAGGAGAGTGCGGACATATCGTCGGTGAATACGACGTTCTTTACGTTCAGCTCATCGCGGATTATGTCGGTGAACACACCGTCAACGGTATGCTCAGCCTTTACGTACATCGCGGAGAGAGGCTGACGGTTCTTCGTGTTCGCACCGTTTCGTGCGGCACGTCCGAGGACGACTATGTTAACGACCTCCTTCATGTTTGCTTCAAGCTCGGTATCGATCATCGACTCGTCAACGGTCGGGTAGGAGCAGAGGTGAACGGAGATCGGAGCGTTCCTGTCAACGGAGCAGACGAGGTTACGATAGATATCGTCTGTCATGAACGGAATGTGCGGAGCGGCAGCCTTTGCGAGGGTGACGAGGCAGGTGTAAAGGGTCATGTACGCGGCGATCTTGTCGTCGGTCATCTCCGTACCCCAGTAGCGTTCGCGAGAACGGCGAACGTACCAGTTCGACAGCTCGTCCGTGAACTCGTAGAGAGCCTTCGCGGACTCGGGTATACGGTAATTTGCAAGATGCTCGTCAACTGTCCTTACCGTGGTATTCATTACGGAGAGGATGTACTTATCCATAACGGTGAGAGCGCAGTCGCGAAGCTCGTACTTTGTCGGGTCGAACTCATCGATATCCGCGTAGAGGACGTAGAAGGCGTAGGTGTTCCAAAGGGTGCTGAGGAACTTTCTCTGACCCTCGGTGACAGCCTTTCCGCTGAAGCGTGAGGGAAGCCAAGGTGCGCTGTTCGTGTAGAAGTACCAACGGATAGCATCCGCGCCGTAGGTACCGAGTGCGTCGAACGGGTCTACCGCGTTGCCCTTTGACTTTGACATCTTCTGACCGTTCTCGTCCTGCACGTGACCGAGGACTATGACGTTCTTGTACGGAGCGCAGTCGAAGAGGAGGGTGGAGATAGCCATGAGGGAGTAGAACCAGCCTCTGGTCTGGTCAACTGCCTCGGAGATAAAGTCGGCAGGGAACTGCGCCTCGAACAGCTCCTTGTTTTCGAAGGGGTAGTGGTGCTGTGCGAACGGCATGGAGCCGGAGTCGAACCAGCAGTCGATGACCTCGGGAACACGGTGCATCTCACCGCCGCACTTCGGGCAACGGAGAGTTACCGCATCGATGTAGGGACGGTGCAGCTCGATATCCTCGGGGCAGTTGTCGGACATCTCACGAAGCTCTGCTATAGAGCCTACGGAATGACGGTGTCCGCAGGAGCATTCCCAGATATTTAGAGGAGTACCCCAGTAACGGTTACGTGAGATAGCCCAGTCCTGAACGTTTTCGAGCCAGTCGCCGAAGCGTCCCTTACCAATGGACTCGGGTATCCAGTTTACGGTATTGTTGTTTCGAACGAGCTTTTCGCGAACGTCCGTCATCTTGATGTACCACGACTCACGTGCGTAGTAGATGAGGGGGGTATCGCATCTCCAGCAGTGCGGATATTCATGCTCGAACTTAGGTGCATCGAAGAGCTTGCCCTCGTTGCGGAGATCCTCAAGAACGAGCGGATCGGCTTTCTTTACGAACGTACCTGCGTAGGGGGTCTCGGCGGTCATATTGCCCGCGCCGTCAACGAACTGAACGAACGGGAGGTCGTACTTACGTCCGACCTGTGCGTCGTCCTCACCGAAGGCGGGAGCGATATGGACGATACCGGTACCGTCACTCATGGTGACGTATGCGGCGCAGGTGACGAAGTGAGCCTTTTTGCCCTGCTTTGCGGCAGACTCACCGGCACAGGCGAAGAGGGGCTCGTATTCCTTATATTCGAGGTCTGTACCCTTATATTCCTCGAGGATGGTGTAGGCAGGGGCATCCTCTGTCTTCAGCTTACCGAGGACGGTATCGAGGAGAGCCTTTGCCATATAGTAGGTATAGCCGTCTGCGGCTTTGACCTTACAGTAGGTCTCATCGGGGTTCACGCAGAGCGCGAGGTTAGAGGGGAGAGTCCACGGAGTCGTCGTCCATGCGAGGAAGTAGGCATCCTCACCCTTTGCCTTGAAGCGGACGACTGCGGAGCGTTCCTTGACGGTCTTATAGCCCTGAGCGACCTCCTGTGCGGAGAGGGGAGTACCGCAGCGCGGGCAATAGGGGACTATCTTGAAGCCCTTATAGAGGAGACCCTTGTCCCAGATCTCACGGAGAGCCCACCATTCGGACTCGATGAAGCTGTTATCGTAGGTGACGTAGGGATGCTCCATGTCAGCCCAGAAGCCGACCGTGCCGGAGAACTTTTCCCACATCTCCTTGTACTTCCAAACGGACTCCTTGCACTGCTTGATGAACGGCTCGAGACCGTACTGTTCGATTTGCTCCTTACCGTCGAGACCGAGCTTTTTTTCGACCTCGATCTCGACCGGAAGACCGTGTGTATCCCAGCCGGCTTTACGAGGAACGTCACATCCCTTCATCCAGTGATAGCGCGGTATCATATCCTTGATAACGCGAGTGAGGACGTGACCGATATGCGGCTTACCGTTAGCTGTCGGAGGACCGTCATAGAAGGTATAGCCCGGGCGACCCTTGCTCTCCTCGAGCTGTTTCTTGAAGATCCCGTTTTCGTTCCAGAAGCGGAGCGTTTCGCGCTCACGCTCGACGAAATTCAGGTTCGTATTGACCTTATTATACATGAGCTTGTGTTTTCGGGGCAGACGATGTCCGACCCGAACCCCTTTCGAAAGATGATAGAGTTAGCTTAGAATTAAAGGTGCGAAAAAACAAAAAAAATCCCGGAAGATGTCCGGGACAGAAGGTCTTCTGTTCAACCACTCGCACACATGATACGTCTCCGTGATAACGGTCGGATACCGGTACAGGCTAACGTTCGCCCGTGACGATCACGCTCACCCTACAGCTCGGGAATGATCTTCCGCGTTGTTATCGTACCGGCTCACACCTACTCCGGCTCTCTTGGACGATGGTACATCGCATACTCTTTTCCGTCATTGCTTTCCTTTATTATAACGTATCTCCTCCCATTTGTCAAGCACAAATCCAAAAAAGTGCCGCCTGAGGCGGCACGCATGAATCGGCGCACTTTCGGTTGAGATCGTTCGACATCCCACGACAATATTATCTGGTGCGGGATAGTCTGCTAACGGCTTATTTTGTCGTATTCGTTCGGTCTCGGCTACACGTTGAGGCTCCTTTGCGTAAAGGGGCTGTCGCCTGAGGCGACAAACAGGCATCGGCGGCGGTCTGAGACCGCAAACAGGCATCGGCACACTTTCGGTTGAGATCGTTCGATAACCCACGACAATATTATTTGGTGCGGGATAGTCTGCGGTCATAGTTTGTTCACTGAAAATTCCATAAAGGCTTTTGACATATGCGGTATTCTATGCTATAATATATCGTTGTAATTATTTATAATCGGAGAAATACTGGATCTTTATGATAATTCTCGGAATCGACCCCGGAATAGCCATCGTCGGCTGGGGCGTTGTCGAATATTCGGGTATAGGCACGAAGCTCCGTCCCATAGCCTGCGGTGCTATAACGACAGGCTCGTCCGAAAAGACGGAGGATCGCATACTCTACGTCCATCGTGAGCTGTCGGCGATAATCGAAAGATATCACCCCGACTGCGCCTCGATAGAGGAGCTCTTCTTTAATACCAACCAAAAAACAGGTATAATCGTTGCGGAGGCACGCGGTGTCCTGCTACTTGCCTGTCGTCAGGCAGATCTTACGATATACGAGTATACGCCGCTTCAGATAAAGCAAGCCGTCGTCGGCTACGGACGTGCCGATAAGCACCAGATGATCGAGATGGTGACTATGCTCCTCGGTCTCGCGGAGCCGCCAAAGCCCGACGATACCGCCGACGCTCTTGCCGCCGCGATATGTCACGCTCATACCGGAACGTCACGCCTTGCGGAATATTACAATAAGCCGACCTCAATGGCGGGAAAGATAAAATAAGACCGAAAATCAAAAATAAAACGAACATCACTGTGGGAACGCCCGAGTCGATACAGCGGCTCTGTTCCCGACAGATCAAGGAGAGGGCATCTATGTGGGCTGCTTGTCAATGGAAGGACTATGAACTTATCGACTGCGAGGGCGGAGAACGTCTGGAGCGTTGGGGCGACTATATACTGATCCGTCCCGATCCGCAGGTCATATGGCACGGAAACCGAAAGAACCCCCTGTGGCGTGAGGCACACGGTGTTTACAAGCGTCGCGGAGGAGGAGGCTCGTGGGTCGTCGATCGTATGCCCGAGAGCTGGTGCATAGCCTACGGCGACTACCGCTTCCGTCTTCGCCCGATGGGCTTCAAGCATACCGGACTTTTTCCCGAGCAGGCGGTCAACTGGGACTGGGCTGACGGTATACTGAGACGGCGTATCGCTAACTCCGCAGAGGGTGAGGAGCGTCCGCGTGTACTGAACCTGTTCGCGTATACGGGAGGCGCGACCGTTGCCTGCGCGAAGGCAGGTGCGGCACTGTGTCACGTCGATGCCTCACGGGGCATGACGAACGCCGCACGTGAAAATATGCAGCTCTCCGGTCTGGGAGAGGCTCCGTGCCGCTATATCGTGGATGACTGTCGTAAATTTGTCGAGCGTGAGCTTCGAAGAGGTGTGCGCTATGACGGTATAATAATGGATCCTCCGTCCTACGGAAGAGGACCGGGCGGTGAGGTCTGGAAGCTCGAGGAGTGCGCCGCAGAACTCGTGTCACTGGCGGTCAGTGTGCTGTCCGAGAAGCCGTCGTTCTTCCTCATAAATTCGTACACGACCGGACTTTCTCCGGCAACGATGGCGTATATATTGCAGACCGCACTTCCGGAGAGCCTTCGCCGCACGGCACACGTTGAGTTCGGCGAGATCGGACTTCCGGTGACGGACTCGGGTCTCGTGCTTCCGAGCGGTGCATCGGTGCGCTGTGAATTCAAAATAGACAAAAAGATCTGATTGGACGGTAGTCTGACATATGCAGAAAAAAACGATCGTAAGAGCCGAAGCTCTGACCTTCTCCTATCCCGGGGACGAGGATACAGTGCCTGTCCGCGCACTTGACGGTGTCTCCTTTGAGATAGAGGAGGGCTCGTTCACGGCGATACTCGGACATAACGGAAGCGGAAAATCTACGCTTGCCAAGCTCCTTTGTATGGTGAATTACCCCGATTCGGGCAGACTTTGGCTGTGCGGACATGAGGTCACCTCCGACTCCGTCACGGAAGCGGACATATTTGCCGCCAGACGTGACATAGGTATGGTGTTCCAGAACCCCGACAACCAGCTCGTTGCCTCCATCGTAGAGGAGGACGTGGCGTTCGGCTGTGAGAATCTCGGTCTTCCGTCCGAGGAGATACGCCGCCGTGTCGATCGCGCACTTGCGGAGGTCGGCATGACGAGGTACGCAAGAGGCTCGACACACGAGCTGTCGGGCGGACAGAAGCAGCGTGTCGCGATAGCCGGAGTCATCGCGATGAAGAGACGCTGTATCATCTTCGATGAGTCAACGGCTATGCTCGACCCTCTCGGCAGACGTGAGGTCATGAATACCGCGCTGAAGCTGAACCGTGAGGACGGTATAACGGTCATACTGATCACGCATTACATGAATGAAGCCGCGCTTGCGGATCGTATACTCGTTATGGAGCGCGGTCGGATACTTCGTGACGGTACACCGTCCGAGGTGTTCTCCGACCCCGAAGCCATGTGGAGAGCCGGTCTCGACGTTCCGCAGACGACGGAGCTTCTATATAAAATGAAAAGAGCCGGTCTTGACGTTCGTACCGATCTGTTCGATACGGAAGAATGTGCCGCCGAGCTTGCACGTGTACTTTCGGAGGAGGGACATATACATGGCAACGATAGAGCTTGAGAATGTCACCTTTACCTATAATAAGGGTCTGCCCTCCGCAGTCACGGCACTTGACGATATCTCACTTCGTATAGACGGCTCGGACAAGGGTCACGCCGTGACCGGACTTATCGGACATACCGGAAGCGGAAAATCGACCCTCGTACAGCTCCTGAACGGTCTTTTGAAGCCGGAGAGGGGAGTCGTGCGGATAGACGGCATAGACATATGGGCTGAGCCGAAGAAGATACGTGACGTTCGCTTTAAGGCAGGACTTGTCATGCAGTACCCCGAATATCAGCTGTTCGCGGAGACCGTTCGCGAGGATATCGCGTTCGGACCGAAGAATATGGGACTTTCGGGAGCGGAGCTTGACGCTCGTGTGCTTGAGGCGGCGCGCTTCTCGGGACTTGATGCGGGACTTCTCGACAGGTCTCCGTTCGAGCTGTCGGGCGGACAGAAGAGACGTGCCGCGCTTGCCGGAGTGATCGCGATGAAGCCCTCCGTCCTCATACTTGACGAGCCGGCGGCAGGACTCGATCCGGCAGGACGTCGCGAGATATTGTCGGGCGTTCGCCGCTACGCCGCGGAGAGCGGGACGACCGTAATAATAGTAAGTCACAGTATGGAGGATATGGCGATGTACTGCGACAGACTTGTCGTTATGGCTGACGGACGTATACTCATGCACGGAACGTGCGCGGAGGTATTTTCGGAGTACGAGCGTCTTCTGTCGGTCGGACTTGACGTTCCGCAGATCACTCGGATCGCCGCCGCACTTGCACGGCACGGTGTCGATATCGGTGCGGACGTATATACAGTCGATTACGCGGTCGGGCGACTGCTCGAGCTGAGAGGTAAGAAGCATGAAGGCTGATATTACGTTCGGACAATACTGCGGAGGAGACTCCGTCATACATCGTCTCGATCCGCGAATGAAGATAGTGCTTGCGATACTTGCTATCGTTGCGATATTTCTTGCACGGAGCGTGACCGCGTTCGTTCTGCTGACCCTTTCGGCGGTGCTTCTCGTCTTCATGACAAAACTTTCGCCGATCATGCTCCTTCGCGGTATGCGACCGCTCATATTCGTCATCGTTCTGACTGCCGTCTTAAATATATTCTGGATGACGGGGGACGTGCCGCTCTTTACCCTCGGTCCGATAAGCGTTTACCCCGAGGGGATACTTAACGCGGTGCTGATAGTTGTACGTATAGTGCTGCTCGTGGTAGTGACGTCCGTATTTCTGACGTATACCACCACGCCGCTTGCGCTGACGGACGGTCTCGAGCAGCTCCTTTCGCCCCTTCGCCGTCTGCACGTTCCGGTGCATGAGTTCTCGATGATGATGACCATCGCACTTCGCTTCATACCGACACTGATCGATGAGACGAGAAAGATAATGAACGCACAAAAGGCACGAGGCGCGGACTTTTCACAGGGAGACCTCATCGAACGTGCAAAGGCGTTGGTGCCGATACTGATACCCCTGTTCGTGTCGGCGTTCAGACGTGCGGACGAGCTTGCAACGGCTATGGAGTGCCGCTGCTACACGGGAGGAGAGGGAAGAACGCGAATGAACGTCCTGCATACTACGGCGACCGACTGGTGTTTCGCGCTCCTCATGCTCCTGCTCGGTGCGGCGGTCGTGCTTCTCAATATATACTTTCCGCTGTACGGCTTGACGTGATACCGCAGGGTCGGATATTGCATAACACAAAATGAAGCTTTTATTAAAGATAATGTATGACGGTACGGCGTATTCCGGCTATCAGGCTCAGCCGGACAGACCGTCCGTCCAAAAAACGCTGACCGAGGCGTTCACCGAAGGCTTCGGCTTTCCGTGTACCGTCACGGGCTGTAGCAGGACAGATGCCGGAGTCCACGCACTCGGCTTCTGTGCGGCAGTCGAGCCTGTGTCGGAAGACGACCGTATCACCGTTCCGACCGGACGTGTGCATCGTGCGGTCAGACGGTACCTGCCGGAGGACATATCGATCTGCGGTGAAGCGGACGTGCCGGACGAGCTGCATCCGCGCTACTCGGTGATCGGTAAGGAATACCTCTACCGTATGTACGATACGGTGTACGAGGATCCGTTCGAGCGGACTCGAGCGTGGCACCTGAAGCACCCCCTTTCCGATCGTGCGATAGAGCGCATGAACGAGGCTGCGGCGTACCTTGTCGGACGACACGACTTTACCTCGTTCATGGCGACAGGCTCGTCCGTGACAGATGCGGTACGGAGCGTGTATTCGTGTGAGGTCAAAAGAAGCGGCTCGTTCGTCGAGCTGCGTATCTCGGCTGACGGCTTTCTGTATAACATGGTGCGTATAATAACAGGCACTCTTGCGGACTACGCAATCGGTGACTCGTCACCGGAGCGGATACTGCATATGCTCGAAAAAAGGGATCGCTCTGCGGCGGGACGTACCGCACCTCCGCACGGATTGTACCTTGCGCGTGTATGGTACGACCGTGAGCTCGAATGGAAGATAGAGTAGATACACAGAAATACATATAAGGAGAGACTGCTATGGCAAATGTCAGCTCCTCCTCCGGCGGAGGCGGTGCGGCAAAGAAGCCGCTTCGTGTTGCCGGAAGGATACCGCCGCGTGTGAATCGGTATTACCGAAGAGTGTCGAAGTGCTATAGGGGCATAGCTATAGCTCTGCTCTTCACGCTGTTCGTGTTCTTTTTGGCGGTGACGTTATTCTGGAGCGATTACGTGACGTATGAGAATATGCGCTACCTCGTGCGCGATATCGGCGCGATGATGTCCTCCGAGACAGACGGCTTTGCGAGCGTCGTCTACAACGGCTCGGGCAGCATGAAATTCGAGTCGTTCAAGAACGGTCTTGCCGCCGCCGGAGGTGACAGATACCTCTACTTCGACTCGACAGGTATACGTATGATAGAGGAGACCTCGTCCTGCTCCGAGCCGATACTCGTTCCGGCTGAAAAATATCTGCTGATGTACGACCTCGGCGGAACGAGCTATACGGTCTACAATCAGCTGACACGTATCATACGCCGTGATGCGGACAACAAGATACTCTCCGGCGACATGAGTGACGCCGGAGCGTTCCTGCTCGTCACACGTTCGCGTGAGACACGTTATGTCGTTGAGGTATACGACTCCTCGTTTAAGCATACGATGAGCATATATAAGGAGAATTACGTCCTTGATGCGGCGATAGCTCCCGACGGCACTACCGTGGCTGTGGCTTCCGCGATACCGTCCGACACGGACTTCGGCTGTGAGGTCGCGTTCTGCCGCGTGGGTGCGGAGGAAGCGTTGGCGACCGTCACCTACGAGCATACCATGCCGCTCAAGATGTATTCCTCCGCAGACGGCTTCGTCCTGCTCTGCGACACGGCTGTCTACTTCTACACCCAGAGCGGTGAGCTTAAAACGACCGTCAGCCTTGCCGGAGGTACGCTCAGCTACGCGGACGGAGGTGAGAGCTCCGTCGCGGCGGTGTGCAGTGTGAACGCGATCGGTATGGAGAGCCGCGTACTCGTGCTGTCGCTGTCGGGTGAGGTGCTGTACGACGATATACTCACAGGCACACGTGTCACGGGGGTCGAGGCATCCTGCTCGACCGATGAGGCACTCGTCTACCTGAAGACTGCGGAGGGGATACTTCGTATCGGCGCGGACGGCACGACTCGGACGTATTCGTCGGAGGATGCGGATATCGTTGACATAGTGTCGGTCGGACACGGTGCGATACTATGCACGAAGACCGGCGCGTATGCCGTATTTACGGATAAATGATAAGAAATATTATATTTTCAAACGGAGGTGGAGATCTTGAGTCTGGCTATCGACGCCGTGATCCTGTTTTCGGCGGTACTTATCATTTGGCTTGGAGTAAGACGGGGCTTTGTCCGCTCTGTCATGGGAATGGTGACGGGGATCGTATCGACCGTTGCCGCGTATGCCTATACTCCCGTTCTTGCGGAGCATATAAGGGGCTACGACATCATTGCGAATATCACCGACAGTATAGCGGAGACACTTCGTTCTCTCGCGCTGAACACCGAGACCGATCTTTACGACCTCGAACGTCTCGCACTCGATCTTCCGGAGCCGTTCACGTCCATACTCGAGCGGTACGGTATGAAGCTCGAGCCGTTCACGGAGCAGCTGCGCGGTCTGACGGGCTGTGACGGCTCGGTCGTTGACGCCTTTGCGGCACAGATCGCCGCACCGACCGCAAACGTACTCTCGTCTGTGGCGGCGTTCGTTATACTGTTTTTTGTGATACTTCTCGCGCTGTCACTGGTAACGGCACTTCTCGATCTCATATTCAACCTGCCGGTGCTTCGCAGTGCGAACCTGCTTGCCGGCTTCATACTCGGTGTGGTCGAGGCATGGTTCTTTGCAAGCCTTATATCGGCGATCCTTTACGTTTTCGCATCGACACTCGGCGCGGTCGAGCCTGCCATGTTCGGTCAGGGTGTCGTAAACGATACGATCATTTGTAAGTTTTTCATGAGACACAATATACTCGACAGGATGATATTCGCGCTCGGCTGGGGCAGCATAGGCGGCTGAACGCGCAATAGGATCACAGCTCATTATTTCGGAGGAACAGGAATATCCATATGACGATGTGTACAAGATGTCACAAGCGAGTGGCAGTGGTATTTATTACAAAGCTCGAGAACGGAGAGAGCAAGCAGGAGGGTCTTTGCATAAAGTGCGCGAAGGAGCTTGGTATCAAGCCGATAGACGACATAATCGCACAGACCGGTCTTGACGACGAGACCATCGAGCGCATGAACAGCGAGATGGAGACCATGCTCGAGAACGGCGACATAACTCCGTCCGAGTCAACGACAGACTCCGCACCTCTCTTCAACTTCTCGAAGCTGATGGGTGAGGGCGCGAAGAACAACGCTCGAAAAAAGAAGAACGAAAAGGCGGAGAACAAGGAGGACGGTGAGGAGGAATTGAAGTTCCTCACGAACTACACCACAGATCTGACCGCACGTGCAAGAGAGGGGAAGCTCGACCGTATAGTCGGACGTGACCGTGAGCTCGAGCGTGTGATACAGATACTCTGCCGCCGTCAGAAGAACAACCCCTGCCTGATCGGTGAGCCGGGTGTCGGTAAGACCGCGATAGCGGAGGCACTTGCGGAGCGTATCGCAAGCGGAAGCGTACCCTACAGACTAAAGGATCACGCGGTCTGCCTCGTCGATCTTACGGCTCTCGTTGCCGGAACGCAGTTCCGCGGACAGTTCGAGTCACGTGTACTCGGTCTCCTCGGCGACGTAAAAAAACACGGCAGGGTCATACTCGTGATAGACGAGGTGCATAACCTTGTCGGTGTCGGTGACGCGGAGGGAAGCATGAACGCCGCGAATATCCTAAAGCCGGCACTTTCAAGAGGTGAGATACAGGTCATCGGTGCAACGACCCTCACCGAGTACCGTAAGTATATCGAAAAGGATACGGCACTCGAGAGACGCTTCCAGCCTGTCATGGTGAACGAGCCGTCTATCGCGGATACCGTTGAGATACTTAAGGGCATAAAGGGCTATTACGAGACCTATCACGGCGTAAGGATCGCAAACGAGCTGCTCACCTCGGCGGCGACCCTGTCGGAACGTTATATAACCGACCGTTACCTCCCCGATAAGGCTATAGACCTGATCGACGAGGCGGCGGCACATATCTCCGTTCATACTCCGGAGATCAACGAGCGTCACGAGCTTGCAGACCGTCTCGAGGTCATAAAAAAGGACTACGAGGAGCTTGAAGCCTCCGTGAACGACCCCGAACGTGCCGGAGACGGGCTTGAGGAAAAGTATCAGCGTCTCTCCGAGCTGAAGGCCGAGGAGATGCGTATCGAGGATCGTCTGTGCGAGCTTGACGAGCTGTGCGAGAAGGTACGTATGCGTGAAGCCGACCTTGCGGACGTCATCGAGATATGGACGGGCATTCCTGCCTCCGCTATCGCGGAGAGCGAGTACGAAAAGCTCGAGAATCTCGACAGCCGGTTAAAGGAGCGTGTCGTCGGGCAGGATACCGCAGTCGAGGCGGTCGCACGTGCGGTGCGCCGCGGACGTGCCGGTGTGTCGTACAAGAGAAAGCCGATATCCTTTATCTTCGCCGGACCTACGGGTGTCGGAAAGACGGAACTCGTGAAGGTGTTAGCTGCCGATCTGTTCTCCTCTCCCGAAACGCTCATCCGTCTCGACATGAGCGAATTTATGGATAAGTTCTCGGTCTCTCGTATAGTAGGCTCTCCTCCGGGCTACGTCGGCTACGACGATGCCGGACAGCTCACCGAAAAGGTGCGCCGCAGACCGTACTCGGTCATACTGTTCGACGAGATCGAAAAGGCACACCCCGACGTCATGAACATCCTTTTGCAGATACTCGACGACGGTATCATCACCGATTCGCACGGTAAGCAGGTCGATTTCTGCAATACCATAATCGTCATGACGACAAATGCCGGAAGCACCTACGCGACCGCACGTGCAGGCTTCTCAGACCTTGAGGAGGTCTCACGCAGTGACGAAAAGACGAAGCGCGCACTCGAGGAGTTCCTGCGTCCCGAATTCATCAACCGAGTTGACGAGATAATAACCTTCAACTCCCTCGGACGTGACAGCTTTATCGAGATCGCACGTATAATGACCGGCGACCTCAAAAGGGTACTCTACGACAAGGGCATGGATGCGACCTTCACGGAGGCGTGTATCGCCTATATCGCCGATAAGTCCTTCTCCTCGAAGTTCGGTGCGCGTAATATGCGCCGCTTCATCCAGACGGAGATCGAGGACAGGATCGCCGCAGAGATCATCGCCGCACGCGGTATGCTCTCGGAGATCATCGTTGACAGTGACGGTGAGAGCCTGAAGGTGACGGCTCTGTAAATAGAAGAACGTCTATGAAAAACCGAAACGATTGGCATCTCATGAAGAATGCCGAGGCAGTCTCCGCGCTCGGAACGGATATGTACAGGGGACTTTCCGAGAGGGAGGCGGCTCGTCGGCGCAGAAGATACGGCGCGAACGACATATGGCACGTCAAGCGTCTGTCAGCCGCCTCTGCCGTGCGTGAGTCTCTTTTCGATATCTCGACTCTGCTTCTGATCGTCAGTGCGGCATCTGCCGCGCTGTTCGATAAGAGCGGAACGGCAAACGCAGTCGTTCTGATACTCATTATCGGCGGCATACTTCGTTCGGTCGTTTACGTCCGTGCCAACCGCATACTCGAGGATATGGCGCAGGACTTTATTCCCATTGCCACAGTCATACGTGACGGACAGATGAAGCTCATCTCCGCAGCAGAGATAGTTCCGGGGGACATATTGTTCCTCGAAGCCGGCTCTACCGTCCCCTGTGACGGACGTGTGCTTGCGGGGGATGACTCGGTCGTCAGCGAACGTGGGATAACGGAGAACACGACACCTGTACATAAGTTCGAGTCCGCGATAGACACAAGGGTGCAGAGCGGTGAGGTGCCGTGCGAATGTCGCTCGAATATGCTCTTCGCCGGATCGACCGTTCTTTCGGGAGACCTGCGTATCGTCGCGACCTCGTGCGGTATGCACTCACTCATCGGGATGAAGCAGGAGGGCATCGAGATAGAGCCGTCCGGCAGACTTCCGATGATAGAGCGGCTCGAGAGCTTCTGTAAGCTGACGAGCCTTATAATGCTTGCCTGTGTCATGGGACTGACCGTGCTGTCCCTTTTCTTTCGAGAGGGCTTTACGCTCCCCGAGATATTCCTTACCACCCTTGCAATGTCCGTTGCCGCGATGAGCGAATACCTAACGGTCATCGGCTACATAGTTATCGCAGTGTCCGTGCATCGCTGTGCCGGTATCGGCAGAGGAAACGGAAAAAAAGCGGACGGTAACGTGTCGTACACACGGATACGTAAGCCGTCGGAGCTTGAGAGGATAGCGGATATCGGACGTATCGTCTTCTGCGGAAGCTCGTTCTTCGAGTCGGGCAGCTCCGAGCTTGCGGCGTACCGCGTGAACGGTCGCTACTACGACCATTCGATGGAGGAAGCCGATCCGGACGGACTTCGTGAGCTCATCTCGTATGCGTATCCGGCGGTCGCCGCAGGTGCTGCCGGACGTTCGCTGTCGAGCGGCATGACCGAGCGGCGCGGTGAGCGCGCACGTATAGTCGAGACGGCAGGGAAGGTGTTTTTGCAAAGGTACGGTGTACATGAGCTGGGGCAGAACACTCCGCTCTTCGACCATGTCGATTCCTCGAACGTCTTTGCGGCAGGACTCGACACGTCACTGATCACGGAGGGAAACAGCGTTATCGCCGTGTCGTGCGGAGGTGTCGCGGAGGTGCTTCGGGTCTGTAGTGTCTGTCAGACCGCTGACGGAACGCTCCCACTTGATGCGGAGCTGAAAAAACGTATATTCACCGAATGTGCAAGGCTCGAATATATCGGTGCGAAGCTCGTCGCGGTCGCAAAGCGTCCGTCCGAGTATACGTCACTGAACCGTCTTGCCGTGATAATACAGGATATGACCTTCCTCGGCTTCTTCGCAGTTGCGGAGCAGGCGGAGGAGGGGATACGCGAGAGCGTTTCGTATATGCGCGAGAACGGTATCATACCGATAATACTCTCGTCCGAGGCGGAGCGCGACCTCTACTACTGTCACGACATAGGCTTCACGAACAAAAGAACGAAGGTCGTTCCGTATACGGAGCTTAAGGAGAGCGATCTTTCCGACCTATCGACGGACGGAATGATAGTCTCGTTCCCCGATATGAAGTACGGTATACCGGCTTCCGCGAAATCGGACGTGATGCGGCTGATCATGTCCGGCGAGAGAGAGTACCAAACGGCGGCGGTCGGACGTGACGTAAGTGACGTTGACGTGCTTCGCCGTGCGGACGTTGGCATAGCTGCCGCTTCGTCCGTGTACCGTCCGATACCCGAGCCGCTGTCACGTGTGTCCGCGGCAGTCGTCAGACCGCAGGCGGAGACCGGACGCGGTGGACTTTCCGGCATACTTCGTGCGCGGCGTATCGCAGGACAGGCGGTGTCGAACCTCGGCTCTGCCGCGTTCTACATGACAGCCGCACAGGTCGCACGTCTTGTCGTCATCCTCTCGGCAGTCCTTTTGCCGTGGGTGCCTCTCCTGAACGAAACGTCCATACTTTCGTGGGGACTCCTCTTTGACTTTGCGGCGGTCCTCGTCATGGCGTTCGAGCATGAGGAGTCCACCGACGGTCATAGCTCACACTTTGAGCCGGGACGAGCGGTGTTGTGGGGCTTGCTCTGGGGCATCCTCTCTCCGCTTCTCGTCGTGTTCACACGTCTCGTACACCTTCCCACCCTCCTTCGTGTGGGTGACGGTGCGGACAGAACGCTCCTTGTCGCTTCTCTCCTGCTGTGCGGACTCGTCATGGCAAGTGAGAGCATGAAGAAGGGGAGTCTGTTCCGCAGTGTGCGTGTGAACTACGCCTTCTTCTGCTTCCTCGTGATGACGGTCCTGTGGCTGTTGTTCATCACGCTTACCAAAACGGGCGCGTCCCTTGTCGAGGGAGCGGTCTGCAAGGGAGCTGCACTTCTCGTACCTGCTCCGGCACTCATCGTGCTTGCGGTGTGGGAGGGATCAAAAATGCTATATCGTAACAGGCGGGCTGACAGATGACCCGCCTGTCGTATCTCACCCACGCCGCCTTCTGTAAAAAACTTACAATCGAACGCAATGCGCGCTCGGACGGTCGGGCGCGGCATTTTTTGTCGAAGCGGCTGCTGAAAAGACGTGCGGTGTGGTATCTTTCGAAAAAATCGGCACGAATAACAGAAGATTATCGGACTTAGGTATTGTAATTTGAAGCAATTTGTTATATAATAATCATGATACCCCAAAGGCGAATAAACCGATGCGAGATGTTATATATTACAAAATTATATATCCATGCGGAAATAACCGTCCTGTGGCGTAATAAGATATTTATGAAAGGATATAGATCGTTATGGCTGAAAACAATGAATGCACCCATGACTGTTCTACGTGCAGTGCAAATTGCTCCTCACGTAAGGATGCTCCGACCTACGAAGCACCTCACAGGAATTCGCACGTAAAGCACGTCATAGGCATAGTTTCAGGTAAGGGCGGCGTAGGTAAGTCTATAGTTACCTCCATGCTTGCTACCGTCATGCAGAGACGCGACTACAAGTGCGCGATACTCGATGCCGACGTTACGGGTCCGTCCATCCCGAAGGCATTCGGCACAAAGGGAGACATCCTCTCCGTTGATGACGGACTGATGCCTCTCGAAACGAAGACCGGTATAAAAATGATCTCGGTCAATCTTCTGCTGGAGGATGAGACACGTCCGGTAGTATGGAGAGGTCCGGTCATCGCGGGTACGGTAAAGCAGTTCTGGACAGATGTGGTGTGGGGAGACGTGGACTATATGTTCATCGATATGCCCCCGGGAACGGGTGACGTTCCGCTCACGGTATTCCAGTCGATAAAGCTCGACGGTATCGTCATAGTCACGACTCCGCAGGATCTGGTATCGATGATCGTCGGTAAGGCTGTCAACATGGCGGCACTTATGAACATTCCCGTCATCGGTCTCGTTGAGAATATGTCCTACGTGAAATGTCCCGATTGCGGACGTGAGCTTCACGTCTTTGGTAAGTCCAAGGCAGACGAGGTATGCGCGAAGTACGGTATCCCGTTCCTTTCCGCAATGCCGATCGACGAAAGACTTGCTTCTCTCGTTGACCACGGCGTGATCGAGCTTATGGAAAACGATTATCTCGAGAGCGCGGCAGACGCGGTCGTCCGCTTCTGCGAGAAGTAATATCTATTAGGGCGTGTTTGAAAAAAGTCAATATGCACAGATAGCGGAGCTTTTTGCGCTATACTTCAGAATTTTCCCTTGAAATACGTGCGTATTCCTGCGGAAAGATCCTTCGTCTATCACAAAGCTCTCTCGCTCCCGTACATATCTCCTTATTTTTCAAAC
>CAYSKU010000007.1:0-25215 GCA_964431775.1 uncultured Ruminococcus sp.
GTAGGTATATACGAACTGACTTTAACGTCTCGGCGGTATCCTCCCCTACTTAACTGCACGAAAGGGAGAGTCCAGAGAGGGAACGTCTCTGGTCGGGGAGATTCACAAGGGGGCTTCGACCAAGTCCCCTTGTGCGCCGCCCCGCGGAGGGGCATAAAATCGTTGGAAACGCTTGCGTTTCCTTCCTTACAAAGTAACTTTCAGTCTGCATAAGACATAAAGTCTGTAGTCAACAAACGGTCTGCACAGGATAAACGTTCTATAGACCAAACCTGCATCAATAACATTGTCGTGTGATCACTTCCAACCTAAGCTGAGATAAAGCCGACTATGCCTGTCGGCTCAGCCGACCTGACTAACGCGCATAGCGCGTAGCCGATAACGCTCGGGAGGAGCGCGGCAAGGAGAGTGTAGCCGAGACTGCCGGTCTCCTTCTTTATCGTGAGAAGTGTCGTCGCACAGGGAAAATGAAACAGCGTGAATATCGCCGCACATACGGCAGTCGTAGTCCCCCAGCCGTGCGCCGCAAAGGCGGCAGGAATGTCGAACGTCGCGCCGAGACCGAGCGTCGTCCCTCCGGCAAGCGCGAGCGGAAGTATCAGCTCGGACGCAGGAAGCGCGAACAGAAACGCAAGCATCCATACGCCGTCCATTCCGGCTACACGCCCGATCGGGTCGAGCAGACGAACGAGCTGCTCGTATACAGACATACCACCGAAGCTCGTGTTCACGGAGAGCCATATCACCGCACCTGCCGGAGCGGCGACCGAAACGGCACGCCCGAGAACGAATATCGTTCGGTCGAGGAGGGAACGCACGATCACGCGCCCGACCTGCGGCATCCGATACGGCGGCAGCTCGAGCGTGAACGAGGACGGAGTGCCGCGAAGCACGGTCGAGGAGAGCAGACGTGAGACGAGAAACGTCATGAGGAGAGACAGAAGCAGCATCCCCATCAGCGCGCCGGTCGAGGCGAGACTCCCGAACCCGAGACAGGAGAGGAGCGCGAGAAGCACCGGAAAACGTCCGTTGCACGGCACGAGAGAATTCGTCAGTATCGCGATCAGACGTTCACGCGGAGAATCGATTATGCGACAGCCCGTCACCCCTGCCGCGTTGCATCCAAGTCCCATGAGCATGGTGAGGGAAATTTCAGGTGTTTTCTTCTTCGTTTACACATCCAATAAAGCGATAATATACCCGCACCTTTTGTATCTTATGCCGTTTCCCATCGTCATCTTTTTTGTAATATCCTTGCTCTACCTCAATACGGTCAATCAGCTTTCTAAGCAAAGGCTTTGTTAATTCCTTTATATCAGTAATTTCATCCAATAAAGAAAAGAAATCGTTGTATGCTTCGCTTTTAGATGGTTGTTCATTGAGCTGTGCTTTTATATCGCTGATAGATGTTTCAAGAGATGATAATTCAGTGCTGTAATCTGCTGACAGTTTCTCATACATTGTTGCTGTGATACGGTTGAATGTATAATCTTCATACAGCTTTTTGGATAAAAGTGTGACCTCATGCAAGCGTTGCTCCATCGTAACAAGGCTCTGATTTATCCCCGCCTTTTTTCGTTGCACGGTCTGTAACTCTGCCTGTTCCAATTCGTCCAGAATAACGGATTTGTCTTGTTCCGATAATGTTAACCACCCTCTCAATTCTTGTAGAATGGAACTATACAACAAGTCATAGTCAATAAAGTGATTTCCGCACTCGTCTGCTCCGTAACTCTTATAACCGCCGCAACAAAGATTATAGGTTGCGCCTTTTTTTCTGGATGGTGCAGGGGTCATATTCCTGCCGCAATCCGCACATTTGGCGATACCCGAAAAGACGTTTTCAAAGCCTTTTGTTGGCAGACTACGCCTTGAAATACTGCGGCTTCTAACAAGTCTGAATACATCCTCCGAAATCAGCGGTTCATGTGTCCCCTCAACAACAATCCATTCATCCCGTGGCTTTTCTATGGTGTCTTTGCTCTTGAATGATATTTTGGATGTTTTGCCTTGAACGGTTTTACCTAAATACACTTCCTCAGATAGCATTTTGCAGACCATTGAAGAAGTCCATTCTTTACGCTTGCTGTAATTATCCAGATTCAGATAAGGTCTTGTCATACAGCGATACATGGCGGGTGTAGCGATTCCTTTATCGTTTAAGTGTTTTGCAATTTCGCCCGGTGAAAAGCCGTCTGCCGCCATTTGAAAAATACCCCGCACGATATGTGCAACTTGATAATCAATCACCAAATGATTTTTATTACCGTTTTCAATATCCTTTTTGTAACCGTATGGGGCGAAACTTGCTATGTATTCGCCTTTTTCCATTTTAGCGTGGAATGAACTGCGGATTTTGTTGCTGATATCTCTTGCATACATCTCATGCATGACCGCAAGAAATGGGGTGGTCATCGACGTTGCGTTTGTCGGATTGAAAGTGTCTTGCCCATCAATAACGGCGATATACCGTACACCGTGACGTGGAAAATATTCGTCCAATAAATCAGAAACACGTGACATATTACGTCCAAGTCTGGATAGGTCTTTGGTTATGACACAGTTGATTCTTCCGCTTTCAATGTCTGCAATCATCCTCTGAAAGTCTGGTCTATCAAAATTCGTTCCAGAAAAACCATCGTCAATATATTCATCTACAATAAGAAAACCATTTCTTTGGGCGTATTCGGTTACAATACTACGTTGATTTTTAATGCTTGCGCTTTCTTCTTTTCCCTCATCATCCTTTGATAAACGGAGATACAAAGCCGTTTTGAATATTCGATTGTCCTGTTGTTCCCTCATTTGTTTTCCTCCTGTGCAGAGGTCACAACAGCCATATTGCTATGAATATTATACTCCTGTGCCGTTAAACCGTCAACTTTAAGTTTTCTGTATTGTTCCTCGGATATATAATCTTTTATCAAATCCTGTATAGTATATCTATCAGAAAATCCGCTCTCAATATAAAGCGATTGATTGTTATGACAGTAATGTGCGGTGTGGTTCTTGTCCGTCATTATATTCCCGCTTCCAATATATGACGGTGTTTTGCTATCCATGATTACCGCAAGGGGGAATGTCATGGGATTGTGTGTATGTATGCTAACAGTGCTTATTGTGATACCTCCTAACAGCACTGTTACCCTCTCGCCATAAGCGGAGATATGACCGCATTTCTGCGGGGTATGTTCAAAGTAACTTTATTATTTTATATATTTTTCTTATTAAGAAACACCTTTAGAAAACCTCATAACAAGGCTTTTTCTAACACCTTATTCGGACGGGGGTGGTACGATGTTTCGTTTACCCCAAACCATTCATATAACAATTTTCTCATTCTGGATGATGGGATAAACAAATTTATTTTGTTATCTTTTCGTATTGCACTTCTCCATATCCATTGCAATAACTCACTTGTAGCAAATCCGTCCTCGTCTATTGGACTTCCACGGCGTGAAAAGTATTTTCCAGTTTCAACTGGTGGGAAACGGTTTAACATATACAACAAGGTTGTGCGGTCGGCGTAGTCGTTTGTTGCTCTTGCGTTACACGAAACAAAACATTTCAGTTTCTTGTTTTCATCGTCTGAATACTTCTGTTCCTCTGCTGTAAGCTGCCGTGTGTATTTGAACCCCTTTATTCTTTCAAGTTTCTTGTAAATATCGTTTTGCTTTGTTGTAGTCCACATAACAGCATAAGAGGGGGATTTTAACTTCTCTTTATATCTACGCATATAGCTTTTGATTTCAGCAATCTGTTCGGAATTACGTCCTTTTAACCAACTCACAGAAAACGCATTCTTTTGTTTTCCAATGCTATTCAAATTTCCAGAATAAATATTGACTAACGAAAACAATTTCTTTTTGGTTTCGGTATCATCTGTATAAGGACACAATCTGAAATTTTTGTCGTCAATACGTTCTGCCGATACTTTATCATATGGCAATTCATAAATACGCATATATGCTGATAATATGGTGCTCTCAAACATATATGTCAAAATGTAGATGCTGTTAAATGCCGTAAAAACTTCTTTTGGATATTCCCAAAATAGACAATCATCAATACAGCGCAAAGTCCCGTTTCTTGCAAGCCGTTCGACCTCTGAATAATGACAATCTTCTGTTATTGCTCCATTCCATTGTACTCCATAATCAGCCTGTGAAACGGTAATATATCCCTCTTGCTGTAACCATCGTACATCGCCTTTGGTTACAGTTTTATTTTCATAAGATTTTATTACGTCATTATATTCTTTGAAAATATCTAAAACTTCATCAAGAATGAGAGTATAACCGCCCTCATGGATAAGCTGTATTGTTTCTGATGTTGCCATTAAAAATAGCGCGTGTGTAGTAACTATACTTTCGCCCGCTGACAATAACCTATGCCATGATTCAAGTTTACCCTCTCCGTTGTTATGGGGTTGCTTAAACCTATGGCTTGTCTGATTGATTACCCGCTCGACTTCGTCCAGATATGGTGTTACATATACATAACTGTTTTCGGGATTTTGATTAACCATATTTAGAATAGCACTTGTTTTACCGCTACCCATTATGCTATCTACAACAGTTATACTATTTATTTCAATCACACTCCTTTCGCCGTTGCTTGCTCCCAGAACTTGTCAAAACACTCCCCACACAACTGAATTACCACACGCTCCCCGTCGTAACTACTGCCATAATTCGCTTGCAGGATGATTTCTGACAGTGCATAATCGTGTTCGTGACAAAAAGGGCATATAAAACCGTCGTTTGGCGAGGTACGTTTTGGGGTATAATGGCGATATTTTTCTACTGCTTTCAATAATTCTGACATTTGTTAAACCTCCAAAATAATATTAAAGTATGGCACTTTAAGTATACATTTTCACTTAAAGCAAGGAAAACCGCATAACCATTATGGTGTTGTCGGGATAAATCAAACATTTCTGCGACCGCAATCACTTGTGTCACAATAAAAAAATCCAACCAAAAGAAAATATTGACAAACTATGAACAAAAATATTCTGAGGCGAACGCAAGACAGACACACCCCCTTTTATATCGTCCAAAACAAAAAAGTCGCAACCATAAGACGGAAATGCTTTTCCGATATTGGTTACGACTTACTTCGCTTAGTGCATACGGCGTAATATTCTATTGTGATTTTAGTATAGCATATTGGCTATTCAAAGGCCAACCCATTTATGTAGACAACTCATGTTTTTATCGTGGTAACAGTATACCATATCACGTCCTTATAATTCAAGTCATAATAGTAGACAACCGAATATTATTTTTCTTCGCTGTAAATCACATGAACCGACTACTATAAAATATTATCCGCAGAGGGTGCAGAAATATCAGAACCGCCCCCCTCTCGATTGATTCGTTCAAGCTCCGTGTCAATCAACCTATTGATAAAGGCATTTACACTTTCCCCGTTCGCTTGTGCCGCCGTTTGGATTCTCTCTTTTGTTCCTTTGGGTACTGTCAGATTGATACGGTCATAGTGTGTATCAATGTATTTATTTACGCATTTCTGCTGACTCTTTCGTACTGCCATAATACAAAACCTCCATTATAATACTATTTATCTTATTATATCACAATACGCTATTTGTGTAAATAGTGTTTCTGCACAAATACGTATACAACTATTTACGCAAATAGTGTTGAACATTGCGCATTGACTATTTACGCAAATAGTGTTATACTATATACACAGCAAGGGAACACCCCACAACACAAAAGAATCAAAGGAGATTAGCACAATGTCAACCAACACCATCGAAAAGAAAATCGCAGAACTGAAAAAACTTGAAGAAATGGCAGACGAACTGAAAGCAGAAATCGAAACCATTAAGGACGAACTGAAAAGCGTGCTTGTGGAACAGGATGTAGAGGAACTGGTAGTAGGTACATCCATCATCCGATATACGACCGTTCTTTCACAGCGTTTCGACAGTACACAGTTAAAGAAGAAACTTCCCGAAATCTATACAGCATACTTGAAACAGGTGACAAGCAAAAGATTCAGTATTGGATAATAAAAGCCCCTTGTACAACACGCCGACCAAAGCAAGAGTACAAAGGACTTAACACCCACCATCGATAATGGAGCGAGTACAATTATTATACCGTATCCGCTCCGAAAAATCAATAATAATCAGTAAATCAAAGGAGCGATTAAAGCATGAAAACCATCGACAAAATGAGCAGATTGACAGGCGAACTCGAAAAGGCGTTCAGACTTCTTAATGCGGAACTGTTCAATGATGAACTCCCGACACCCATCATCACCGTGATACCCACACCAAGGGCATACGCCCACTACGTTCCGTTCGATATATGGAGTACAAAGGACAACGCTAAACGAGAGATAAACATAGCTAGCGGAACGCTTGACCGACCTCTCGAAAGCGTCATTGCAAGCCTCGTCCACGAGATGGTACATATGTATAACGATTGCATACGAAACGAACAGGACACCTCGAACAAAGGTGTATACCATAATAAGATATTCAAACGTGAAGCAGAAGCACACGGTCTGATTGTCACCCGCTCAGAGAAGTATGGTTACAGCCACACCGAACCCGCCGATACCTTGATAGACTTTCTGCTTACGCATAACGAACTGCGGGAGATTGAAATGTGCAGGGCGAATCCCTCTCTTGTATCGGTCAGCATAGGAACGCATACCGGCAACAGCAACGGATTAAAACCCATAAGCACAACACCGAACACCCATCACAGAAAATATTGTTGTCCTATCTGCGGGTGCAGTTGCAGAGCAACAAAGCAGATACGCATTATGTGTATGGACTGCAACGAACAAATGATAGAAGCGTAAAACCGAAACGGACAAAGGCGGGAGCAATCCCACCAACGTCCAAAATTTAAAATGTATACTTTAGAAATAGGAGATTCAAAATATGAGAAAATTATTTACTGCTGTTGTCGTCTGCTGTGCTTCGTTAGCATTTCCACCGCTTGGTTTACTTCTGCTGTATATTACAGGACTATGGAAAGAATGAACATAAGCAAACAGTAACGACAGGGTACACCCATTATTTACACTATTGGATATATCTGAATCCGTAAAAACAGAATTGCTTTTCAAGTGTTTTTACAATCTGTAAAGTACATCAAGAGATAGATTTTACATAGGAGTTTTGAAAATGCGAATCGCATACATACGGGTATCTACGGCAGAGCAGAACGAACAAAGACAGATTGAAGCTATGCAGAGATACGATATAGAAAAATGGTTTACCGAAAAGGTATCAGCCAAAGATACCAACCGTCCGAAATTACAGGAACTTTTAGACTTTGCCCGTGAGGGTGACACCATCCACATACACGATTTTTCCCGCCTTGCACGTTCAACAAAGGATTTGCTTGACATTGTGGATACGCTTAATGCAAAGGGAATCCATCTTGTAAGCAATAAAGAGAACATAGACACGTCCACGCCCACAGGAAAGTTAATGTTAACAATGATAGGTGCTATCGCTGAATTTGAGCGGCAGAACCTTTTAGACCGTCAGCGGGAGGGCATAGCAATAGCCAAACGTAACGGCAAGTACAAAGGCGGCAAACGTAAGCGTGTGACAGGCTTTGAGGATGGCTACAAGCGTTATAAAGCCCGTGAGGTATCAAAGGCGGGGCTTGCAAGAGAACTGCATATAAGCCGTCCTACACTCGACAGGCTTATTAAGGAATACGAAAGAGGGGATATGTTATGACCGTTAGAGAGTTTAAGGGATATATAGAATCCAAAGCACATATCAGTAAAGCTGTGTTCTGGACGGAGAATCAAGAGGGGTACAGCGTGGTGAATCCATGCAAAATCAGAATGGCTTTCCCCGATATTTCTGTATGCGAAAATCCAAATGTGGTATGTCTGCGTGACAGGTCAAACACCATTACTTTTGACAGGGTAAGCGAAATATACCTTGATAGTAAATCTTCTGCATTGGGTGATGTGGTGACCTTGATATGTGGGGGTGGGGAGTATAGGTATACTCTTGTTATTGATAGGTAAAATAAGTATCCCCCGGCTCAGCCGGGGGTTTTCGGTATACAACAATAGGCGGGGATTCTTCCCCGCCATAGTTGAATGTTAAATATTAAGTTCAATCTATGCTTATAAAACAAAAATCAGTATCATAGTCTACTGAAAGTTCAAGTTCCTTATATGTGTATTTGAAAAAAATATACACATAGTCAGAATAATCACAGTATTTCCCTATAGTGTTACGCAGGTTATCTTGGTATTGCCCGTCAAACATCAAATGATATTTGCCTGCTGATATATCATACGATATTTGCTTTACAGGAATATTGTAGAATTCTATGTCACAATCTCGGTAAATCCATTCATCGCCATCCGTTTCAGTAGGGATACCCAAAAATAATATCGTGGCAAATTCGCCATTTTCAATATTAAAATCCTCCATTTTGATATTTGGTCTCGAAAAGATTCTTGCGGCAATTATAGTAAATATAAGAATTATAGCACATATTGTTATACGTAATATCTTCTTTTTATTAGCCGCTATTTTTTTCGACATAGATTTAAGAGCATAACCGCAGCGGGGACATCTGTTGGCGGTATCGCTTATTTTATTTCCGCACTCAGGACAGTTAATCAATGCCATAAATTCACCCAATTCTGTATTTATCATATTTTTGATAAGCTCTTGATTTATTATATTATAACACAAAAAGCGTATTATGTCAACACAATTAGCGTCACACCCCAACGCCTATTGTACAACAATATGGTTTACAATAAGTGTTGAGGTGAAACACAATGATTAAAGGCTTGCCCCAGAAATTACAAACACTTCGCACTAAATACGGCTATTCACAGAAACAGGTAGCCGAAAAGTTGGGGGTTTCTCCGTCCATCGTATCGGGGTATGAAACAGGAGAGCGAACACCAAGTACAGAAATATTGCTTGCCCTCTCTTATTTATATAGTTGCAGTACAGATTATCTGCTTGGAAAACAAGTGAATGAACCACAATTTGTATTGGATGTAGATGGACTGACAGACGAACAGATTCACGCTATTTCCAATTTGATTGATACTATACGGGAGAAGTAAATGGATTGTATCTTTAACCGCAAAGGTGTAACCCCCTGCGGCGGGGTCTGCGGGGTTTTCGCCCTGCACCCTTAATCGCAAGGGGTACACCCTGAACGGCGTGGGGTCTGCCATTTAATCCGTAACCGCAAAGGTTCTACACCCATAATCGAAACGGGTATATCGTATTAAAATGTATACTTAAATTTATCACAGAAAAAGGACGGAATCAACCGTCCTTTTCTCTGTGTGGTGTTTTGGCGTTTTCGTGGTTGCGTTGAGTGGTGTATTTCCTCTGTAATTAGTATAGCATATTGTACTATGTCTGCATACTTTAATTTCCTATATCTACACTTTAATATTCAAACTCCGCAAATCGTGTGGCTGTTGGGGGATGGTGACGGTCAACCGCATGAAAATGACCTCATAACAAGGGCGCAATTCGCTGTACTGCTGTACCGCTCACTAACTGATGAAAGCAAAGCGACTTTGACAGCAAGCACAAACTTTTTTGCTGATGTAAAAAGCGGAGAATGGTATTGTGATGCTGTGTCTGCGCTGTCCTCTGCGGGTATTATAAACGGCTGTGACGGGCTTTTCTCTCCAAACGATAATCTGACACGGGGACAACTCATAGCCTTACTTACCCGCTTTGTAGAACCTAAAACAGCGATTATGCCAAAAGATTTTGCATACTATGAACACTGGGCGTATTATAACATCGTAACTGCCGTTGCTTATGTATGGATTGATAATGCTGTAACCATCGACCCCGACCAATGTGTGACAAGAGGAGAAGCTGTTACATTCGTTAATTCAATCTTTGAAACCTGTGAAAATCCGACCTGAAGTAGCGTTCCAAATGGGGACACCTATATTCTCCAAGTGATAACCATGTTAAAAAGTACACTTCAATTCTATAACAGAAAAAGGGCGGTTGATTCCGTCCTTTTCTCTATGTGATGGATAACATGATAATTTACCATATAGCAATTTGGCTGTTGTGACCTTGAATTGTACCCTTAATTTCCATTTTCACATACACAGCGACTGCTTGCCGCACGAGCCGCAGGCGGCAAAGCCTCTGTCGAGCGAGAACGCCACCCTCGGCAGATACCCGAGATCCTCCAAAAGAGTGAACAGCGGAAAAAATATCGCCATCGGCGGCAGCATCACCGCGATCACGCGAAATACAGTCGCGATAACGCCGTCACACAGGAGAAACGCCACGGTCTGCGGAAGCACGGCAAGCGCGACCGAACGAACGTGTCCGGCGACCCACGTCAGCACGCGGTCGAGTGCATCCGAGATGTAGCCGCTCCCCGACAGTGTCAGCCAGAATACGACCGCAAGCAGAAGGAGCATGGACGGTATCGCGCCGACCCTGCCGCACAGCACACGGTCGAGCCGCCTGTCACGCTCGTTCGGATCGCGCTCCGCACTTCGACTGACACAGCTTTTCGCCAGATATGCCGCACGCTCGTGCGGAGTACCGTCCGTTGTCGGTGCCTGTCGGGGACGGTGCGCCACGATAGCACGCTTCAGCTCCGCAAGACCCACGCCGCGCCGTGCCGCCGTCAGCACGACGGGACAGCCGGAGAGCGCGGAGAGGGCATCGCCGTCAACGGTGATACCCTTTTTTCGCGCCTCGTCGGTCAGATTCACGCAGAGCGTGACATCGTCGGAGATATCGCAGAGCTGCATCGCAAGTATCAGGCTTCGTTCGAGACAGCAGGCATCGCAGACACAGACGACCGTGTCGGGACGTGTGGTCGCATCAACGAGGAGCGAACGTGCGACCTCCTCCTCGGGCGAGTGGCTCGAGAGGGAATAGAGCCCCGGCAGGTCGGTAAGCTCGACGGTGCAGTCATCGAGCGAAAAGCCTCCGACCGCGCACCCGACGGTCTTACCTGCCCAGTTGCCGGTGTGCTGTCGCATACCCGTAAGTGCGTTGAAGACGGTGCTTTTTCCGACGTTGGGATTTCCGGCAAGCGCAGCGGTGACTTTCTGTCGTTCAGGCATGGTCTTCCTCCTCGGGTGCGTACTCGGGTGCGGAGGTAACGGTGACGGTCGCGGCATCGGAGTGACGGACGGCGATGACCGCGCCGCGTATTAGGTAGGCTTTTGGGTCGCCGAGCGGACTTTGCAGGGTACAGGTGACACGAGAGCCGACGGTGAGACCGAGGTCGATCAGTCGGTCGGCGATATCGGTCTGCTTTATCTGGCTGACGGTCGCGGACTCACCGACCGACAGCTCGTTGAGAGCTTTCTGTATTAGCTCGAGCATAGGCATTCCTCCGGAAGCAGTATAGCAGCGCAATAAATACGGCTACCGTCAGTATATGCAGCAGCCTGAGGTTGCGGTCTCAGACCGCCGCCGATTCATGCCTGTCGCCTCAGGCGACCCGATCTTGCACCAATAATATTGTCGTGGGATATCTTCCGATCTCAGCTGAACTAACGCCGATGACTGTTTGCGGTCTCAGACCGCCGCCGATTCATGCGCGTCGCCTCAGGCGGCTATTGCAATTCGGGGAGAGATGTCGTATAATATGGGGGTGGAGCGTATATTATCTATTTTTCTATTTTTTATTCCCGACGGAGAGAACAGAATGCTTGCAAAACGTTATTCCCATCGCCATAGCCAACTCCCCTCACCCGCTAAATTCCTCGTCACATTGCTCCTTGTCGTCGTGACGTTCATTGCCGCAATTGCCGCACCTGTCCGCGCCGACTCCGCGGAGCGTGTGACCGTCGTGCTTGACGCAGGTCACGGCGGTATGGACGGCGGTACAGACCTCGGTATCCGTACCGAAAAGGAGTACGACCTCATCCTCGCAACGTATGTCGCGGAATACCTACGCGCAAACGACCGCTTCGAGGTCGTCATGACCCGAACGGACGATACATACCTCAAATTCCTCCCTCGCGCTCTGTTCGTTCGCGACTGCAACGCCGACGTTCTGATAAGCCTCCACTGCAACAGCAGTGACGTCTCCTCCGCAAAGGGTACGCTCGCCATCGTCTCCAAGATCGAGCCGTATCACTCCGAAGCCTCCGCTCTCGCGGAACGTATCCTCGATTCGATAAGTAAAGCCGTTCCGCTCGATAAGGGTAAGGTCGAGACACGCGCCGATACCGGCGACTCCCTCGGCGTGTACTATTGGAGCACGGAGCATCAGTGGGATATGCCTGCCGCCTCAGACCTCGGTCAGACGAGCGACTATTTCAGCATAAATACGTGGGCTTCCAAATTCGGTACACCGTCTATAATAGTAGAGCATGGCTACCTCTCGAACGAGTACGACCGTACCCTCCTCGATAAGGACGAGAACCTGCGTGCCATAGCCAAAGCCGAAGCGGAGGCGGTGATCGAATTCTATACAGGTCATACGCATACCTTCTCCTCGGAGATGACCATCGATTACCCCTCCTCCTGCTCCATGAACGGTACGAAGTCCTATCGCTGTACCGTGTGCGGCATGAAGACCGCCACGACGGAGCTTCCGTCCGCACCCGAGGCTCACTACTGGCGTGTGACCTCACGCACGAACGCCACCTGCACGGAGGACGGTCATATCGAATATATCTGTCAGATATCGGACAACCTAAACAGTAAGGGCTATGCCTGTGAGGTGCATACCAAAACGGAGACCCTCGCCGCGACCGGACATATCTACGAGGTCGTCGAGGATACGCCTTCCGCACACGGCAAGGACGGTCGCTACCTCCGCCGCTGTACCTCCTGCGGAGAGGAGATAGACGAGGTGCGCCCGGGCGAAGCGCACGACTATGTCGTGACCGCCGACGTTGCGGCGACCTGTACGGAGAACGGCGGTATCACGTATACCTGCACGATCTGCGCGGACAGCTACACGAATATTACGGAATCGTTCGGACACGAGCTGGAGGAGCTGTCACGCACCGAGGTATCGGGGGACGAGAACGGCTCTGTCCTGTACCGCTGTCGCATATGCGGCGCGGAGGTCGAGGAGGTGCTTCACGCCTGTGAACACGAGTACGAACCGTCTACACGTGAGGAGCATCCTGCCGACTGCGTGACGGACGGCAGTATCACGGAGACCTGTAAAAAATGCGGCTACGTCCGTGAGGAGCGTATACCGTCTCTCGGGCATGACATGAAGACCGTGCTTGACGTAGCGGCGACCTGCACGGGGGAGGGACACTATAGGGCGCGGTGCGGCGTATGCGGCTACGAGGAGACGAGGTCTCGTCTGGCACTCGGACACAGCTATATAATAAAGGAAGAAAACGATACGCACGTCATAAAGGAATGCACGCGCTGTCTGCACGAAACGGAGGAGGAGGCGGCACGGCGAAGTCTCGCAACGATATTCGATAAGCCGCTCGTTGCGGCGATAATGCTCGTTATCGTGATACAGCTCGTCTCCGTTCCGGTGATACTGATACATCGTAAGCGTTCCGCTCGCCCTTAGTCGGCTGAGGCAGCCTGAGGTCGGCTGAGCCGACGGGCATGAATCGGCGCACTTTCAGTCGGATAGGGGAGCGATCCCACGATGATGCTATTGGTGCAGACTTGTCTGCTGACGAGACGATCTGGTCAAACGTGAATGAGCCTCCCTCTGGGAGGGAGACCGCGTTAGCGGTGGAAGGAGATAGTTATGAAAAAACAATATTGTCGTGGGATATCTTTCGACCTAAACTGAAAGTACGCCGATGCCTGCCTGCGGTCTCAGACCGCCGCATTCTCCTTCAGGCAGACAAGCTGCCAGCTCCCTCCCGGAGGGAGCCTCATCCACGTGTAGATGAATATGAAAGAATTCCAACAAAATACGTAACCTTTGGTGTTCTCCCCGTCCATACGTCGCCACAAGTGGCGACCGCTAAAACGTGCAGTCTGCATAAAACAGTATGTCAACGTATGCTTGCCTTACGTATATGACAAAAAAGGAGGCTCTGCCATGTCATTCACGTCCCTGCTATCAACCATCGCGACCCTCGCGCTCCTGCTCGCCGCAGGTGTCGCCGCCGGACGACTCGGTATCGTTGACGAGACCTCGTCCGCAAAGCTGTCTACACTTATCGTAAAGATCGGTCAGCCGTTCCTCATCGTGAACGCCCTCATCGGACTTGAGCCGAGCGCGGAGAACATCAAGAGCGGCTTCCTCATACTCCTGCTCGGTCTGGCGATACACATCGTCATGGCTCTCCTCGCCTACGTTTTCGCAAAGCCCATACGCGGCTTCGACGAACGTAAGCTGACGGAGTTCGGTATGCTCTTCACGAACTGCGGCTTCATCGGCTTCCCCATCCTTGAAGCGGTCTTCGGTGAGACCGGACTTTTCTACGGCGCGTTCTACGTCGTGAGCTTCCACCTATTTACGTGGACGTGGGGCATATCCATCCTCGCACGCGGACGTGACGACATAAGGATCACCCCCAAAAAAGCCCTCGTGAACTTCGGTACGATCCCCTCGCTGATCGGTATCGTCCTGTTCCTCAGCGGCATCGGCAACCACCTGCCCACGTTCGTGACCGATTTCAGCGGCTATATCGCCGGACTTTGCACCCCCATATCCATGCTCATCACGGGCGCGAACCTCAGCAGACGCGGACTTCGCTCCATGCTGACAAACCCCTCCGTCTACCTGACCAACGCCGTCCGACTTATCGTGATACCGATAACGGTGACGCTTACCATGTGGCTCGTCGGTCTGCCGGACTACATGATCGTCTTCGGCTGTATAATGTCGGCTATGCCTACTGCCGCAGTCATAACGATGTTCGGTGAGATGTACGGTATCTCCCCCGGGTGTGCCGCCGAGCTTGTCGGCTCGACCTCGCTGATGTCCGTAGTAACGCTGCTTCCGGTGATCCGCTTCGCGGAGCTGTTATGTATGCACAGGCTGTGACGTTATTTTGTCGGCTGACGTTTTGTCCTGTGCAGACCGCACGTTTTTTCAAAAGGAAGGAAACGCATGGCGTTTCCGGAATTTTATGTTCCTGTGAGGAACCGGCACACAAGGGGAATACTTCACGTAGTAGGTTGACATTAGCTGTAGTTGAACATTTAGGCTCCCTCCGAGAGGGAGCTGTCACCGGTCGCCATTTGTGGCGACAACGGTGACTGAAGGAGAGTGCGTTACAATAGATCTGCACAAACTCCACCCTCGTGGGTCATCTTTGAATTTCGACTGAAATAACGCCGATGACTGCCTGTCGGCTCAGCCGACCGCCGATGACTGTTTGCGGTCTCAGACCGCCTCAGGCTGCCCACCAATTTTTAAACACACTTTAATATTTCACTTATATTACATCTCGAGGAAAACTATTGCAAAATAAATTTTCGTGAGGTATAATATCGGCGTAGGGTGAGGATGAAACGGCATCCCGTTACCCCTAAATATCTACTTATTCATTATAAGGAGCACAGAAAAAGATGAAGAAGAAGCTTCTCTCTCTTATTCTTGCCCTTCTGATGGCTGCATCCGCTGCCTCCACCGTTCTCGCTGACGAAGCTATCGCAGAAGAACCGGCTGAAGAGGTTGCGGAGGTTGCTGAGGTCAAGGAAGCCGGTCAGTATGACAAGGCTATCGAGTTCCTCGCAAACTATGGCATCTTCAAGGGCTACAATGCAGACGACACCGGTGCAAACGATCCCATCGAGCGTTATCAGATGGCTCTGTTTGTAGGTCGTATCTCCACCGGTTGGGTCAAGGACGAACAGTGGGAAGACGGTCCGGAAAACTGGTCCGAATTCTCCGATATCGACGTTGATCCCGTAAACAAGTACTTTGGCGCACTTTCCTATGCTACCCAGAAGGGTATCATCGAAGGCTACGGCAACGGTAAGTTCGGTCCTCAGGATCACATCAAGTACCAGGATGCTCTTACCATGGTAGTTCGTACCCTCGGTTATACCAACCTCGATTGGCCGTGGGGCTACATCGAAAAGGCAGTTGGCCTCGGTCTTACCGATGGCATCGAAGGTGTTGCTTACACCGATGAGCTCACCCGTGGCGAAGTAGCTCAGATCATCTACAATGCTCTGTTCGCTACCACCAAGAACGGCACTAAGCTCGCTATGTCCTCCTTCGGCGTTGAATTCGGTTGGGAAAAGGTAGTTATCACCGCTTCCGACCTCAACATCTTCACCAAGGACAACGAAAACGCTAAGAAGGGCCGTGAATCCAACAACGCTTACAGCAAGTGGAACAACAGCCAGAAGACCTCCGATGGTTACGTTTCCTTCAAGCTTCTTGAGGATGACGGATCCCTCGGCGAAGACACCTATTACATCAAGTCCACCGATATCGGCCTCGCAGAGGGCGATAACAACCATGACGATGAAGCTGTAGTCGGCGATGCTTACTATATGCTCTTCGAAAAGGATAAGGACTCCGATATCGCTAAGGTCGTTGCTTACGAATCTCTCCTTTCCGAGACCCTCGTTAACGCAGGTAAGACCGACGATGAGGGCGAAGATCAGGATTACCCGATCGAGACCTTCAAGAAGAATTACACTCTCGTTTCCAAGTACACCGACAAGTCCTACATAAATACCACCAAGACCGGCAAGCCGGAAGTAATGGTATTCAGCGGTGTTGGCGGTATCACCGAGGAATACGTTGCAGGTAACTACATCGCTATCGACTGGGCTACCGGCGATATCCTTGAGCCCGTAAAGAACGATGATGGTACTCTCAAGAAGAACGATGACGGCGAATACGATTACCAGATCGCATGGCACTACAGCGAGCTTCTCAACAGATACTACCAGTACACCTACGATGTAGCTGACGAAGACGGTGTCTACTCCGTTAAGACCAACGATAAGATCATCAACTACAAGGATGCTCTCGGCATCAACTGGATGAGCGACGAAGAATTCGAAAAGTTCTACGAATCTCTCAACTACAAGAAGACCAAGGACTACAAGGGCTTCGAGACCGCTGTTACCTCTCTCACCAAGTCCGCATACGCTTCTCTGAAGCTGTTCGACATCGACCTTGACGGCGAAGCTGAACGCGGTATCTACGAATCCTACAGACTCGGTAAGTTCACCGAAGCAAACGATGCATGTGGCACCTGCAAGAAGCTTTCCTACAAGATCTCCGACGTTAAGACTCTCACCAATAATGCTTACAAGGCAGCTGATATCAAGGACGACGAAGAACTTGATAACGACGGCGATGTTGCTAAGGTCGGCACCATCAACGTTATCGCTGAAGGTCAGTCCTGCACTCACAAGGATGACAGAGCTTGGTTCGTTGAGGGCTATGAACCCACAGTTAAGCTCAACGACGACGGCGAAGCTGACGGCTACGAAGCAGGCTACGTTATCTACAACTACGACGAAGAGACCGGTGCTATCAAGGTCGTAAAGAACATCAACGACGGCACCGACGTTGACTCCTTCGTTGCTACCGGTGTTGTTCGTGCGTACAACGTAAAGAACGGTACCGTTACTATCGGCGAGACCCAGTACTCCATCAAGGATTACGATGAACTCGAAGGCAACGGCTTCAAGTATGTAACTGCAAACTGGAAGACCAGAGCTCAGTACACCGCACTCCTCCGCGACCTCTTTAACCAGTTCGTTAACTACGTAGTTGTTGACGGTGAACTCGTTCACATCGAAGCAGCTAACGCAAAGGCCAACGAAGTTATCATCGTAGATTCCTACGCAGGTCTCTCCTCCGACGGTTACATCGTTGTTAACGGTTACTCCTCCAGCGACCTCAAGTACGATCGCTTCAGAATCGGCTCCTACAACGGCTGGATGAAGGGCGACCACTACTACTACCTCACCAAGGAAAAGGCACAGGAGTCCTTCTCCAAGGGTGCTATCTACGCTATCACCTCTTACGACGAGGAAGAGGACGTTTACTACGTTGAACTCGCAGGCGAATTCGACTACGATAACGAAGGTCAGAACGGTGGTCTGATCTACGAAGTTGACAACGATAAGGTTGCTCACCTCGACACAGACGTTGTCATCAAGGCTGATACCGACGGTTACTTCACTTACGCAGCAACCGACAAGGACGGCAAGACCACTACTACCGCTGTTAAGATGAAGGACTCCGATAAGTTCATCATCATCCCGAAGGAAGTTGAAGGCAGACCTTACGCTACCATCAAGGTATACGAAGGTAAGCTCGCTGCAGATTGGACTGTAAAGGGTAATGTTATCAACACTACCGAGCCCAACGCGAGAACCTACGTTATCATCAACGCTACCGACATCAATGGCTTCGAAGACACCTACAATACCGGTCTCGTACTTCTCCTCGATGACAAGTACATCTCCGCTAACTACAATGGTGCAGACTCCGAAGGCTGGTACCTCCTCGGCGCGACCGAAGTAGAAGTCGAAGTATTCGACCTCTTCACCGGTAACCACAAGGACGTTATCCTCCCCGGCACTAACATCGACCTCGAAGTTGGCCACGTATACTTCACTCAGGACGGCGTTATCGTTGAAGACCTCGGCGCACTCTCCATCGAGGGCATCATTGATGCTGCTGTAAATGGCTACGCTGACACCGACGCTGACACCGCTACTTACCTCTTCGATACCTTCGAAGTAACCGATCTTTCCAAGCTCTTCACCACTAAGGACAACGCTCACAAGGAATTCATCATGACCCAGAAGGGCGTTAAGTTCGATGCACTTTACAAGAGACTTGGTCAGAACTCTTACCGCAAGACTCTTGGCGGTGTTGAGGTATTTGCAGTTAAGTATACCGAAGAGAAGGGTGACTACATTATCGATGAGGTTACCAAAGTTACCAACGACCTTAAGGCGTTCAACAAGGTAGTTGATACCACCAAGTACGACTCCTACAAGTTCTACGCTAACTATGTATATGACGTTGCTAACGAAAGCATCGTTATCTACATCTCCGTAGTTGAGGGCGACTACAACTACGAGAAGACCTCCGATGAGAAGCTCTCCGAGAAATTCGTAGTTGAAGACCTCGGCGATGCTAAGATCATGGGTCAGGTCATCTACACCGAAGTTACCGAGAACGGCAAGGTAGTTGCACACAACATCCTCGGTGTTCGTTACTACTTCGATGGCGATGCTGTTGAAGGTCTCCATGCTAAGATCATCGACAACGGTTACGCATTCGGTCTCTCCGGCGAACACTTCGCTGAAGACTACACTGTAACCTACACTATCAACAGACCTTGGGATACCACCGCTGTTGAAGGTGCTATCGTTTACAAGTCCATCGTTAAGTACGAATACGACAAGGCTGCTGACTGCGACGACTGCGACCTCGTTCAGTGCATCGAAGTTCGCTTCGACGAGGACGATGAGACGGAGATCCAGGTCATCACCGACAAGGATGGCAAGTACACCGACGTTGGTCAGATCCAGATCTACGTAGCTCTTAAGGACGGCGAAACTGTTCTCTTCGAGGGTAACACCAAGAACTATGTTGCAACAGATAGCAAGTCCTTCGGTTACGAAGACATCTATGCGGCTAACCTCAACGCTTCTGCTATGAAGGCTGAGATCTTCACCGCTAAGTCCGTTGCTGATACTCTCGTTGAGATCGGCGACTAATTCCTCATCTTTTAAGTACACCTTATAACTTAAAAAGATACCCCCTCCGGGCCGTTTACCGGAGGGGGTCTTGGTTTAACGAGAAAAAGAAAGGGGTCTTGATGATGAAAAATAATCCTGCAATCGGAAGAAGCTGGGATGAGGTGGAAAAAGAGCTTTTCACCCCCGAGGAGCTTGCGGAAAGCGATCTTCGTGTGGCGGTGATCCTTGCGCTGCTCGATGCACGTCAGGAAAAGGGGATCACTCGCAAGGAGCTTGAGCGTATGACCGGAATAAAGAGACCTGTCATAGCCGGAATGGAGCGCGGCTTTACCAACCCTCGTATCAATACCGTTCTTAAGCTTCTTGCGCCCCTCGGGAAAACGCTTG
This sequence comes from uncultured Ruminococcus sp., assembly GCA_964431775.1. Classification (GTDB taxonomy): domain Bacteria; phylum Bacillota; class Clostridia; order Oscillospirales; family CAG-272; genus UMGS1696. The sequence goes on from CAYSKU010000007.1 coordinate 20,015, forward strand.
CGGTCGTTCCGCTCGACCCGAAATGAACCGAATGATATGACCAGAAAAAAGAGCTTCTTTCAAAGAGACTCTTTTTTTATTTGTGAATATTCCTCTATTTCAATTGACAGTTTTTGCGGTGTATGATATAATTTAAACAAGTCTATACGGAGCGAGGAGAGTAAATTGCGTTTTATCAAGGAAAATAAGCTGTGGTGCGCGGTGATGACGGTCGCCGCGGCTGTGCTTTGTGTATATGTCGGTTGGTATTTTATGCATCCGCGCCTGACGTTCGTGACGGGCTGTGCGGTCGAGGTCGAGGAGCAGATCGTTCCGCGTGGAATGAAGACCCTCCCTCCACTTGACGGCGACATAGAGAACGTCGGCTACACCCTCGAGGGCTGGTACACCGATGACGGAACGTTCGAGGATCGCTATTCCGGCGAGGAGCTTTACAAAAATACCACCGTTTACGCACACTGGGTCGAGCGCACCTGTACGGTCACGTTCACGACCGAGCTCGGGCGTGTTACCGGAAAGACCGTCTACGAGGTCGCCTACGGCGAGACCCTCCCCGATGCACCGAACGCGAAGCGCAGCGGTCGCTCCTTTGAGGGCTGGTACACCGAGCCGGAGTGCGTGAACCGCTACGAGCCCGGGGTCACTCGTGTGACGGACGATCTCACCCTTTGGGCAAATTTCGTCTACCCGACCGAGCTTATCGAGGGTCTGAACGCTCCGGTGATCTACATCGATGCGAAAACGACAAGCATCCAAAAGGGCGTGTATGTCGATTGCACGGTGAACGTGACGAGCGATAAGAACAGCTGGAACGAGCGGGGGCGCAGTGCGAGGATACGCGGTCGCGGAAACAGCACGTGGATGTACTACGAAAAAAAGCCGTACCGTCTGAAATTTGACGAAAAGGTCGATCTTTTCGGCATGGGCAGGGCAAAGGACTGGATACTTCTTGCAAACACGGTCGATATGTCCATGCTCCGAAATTACACGGTCTACAAAATGGCGCAGGAGTTCTCGGGTCTAAGATACACGACCGACTGTCAGTTCGCGCACGTCTATCTGAACGATGACTATCTCGGGCTGTACCTTGTGGTCGAGCAGGTCGAGGTAGGGAAGAACCGCGTTGACATAGGTGACGGTGCGGACGAAAACGGCGTGGCACTGTCGCCGGAGGAGAGCGGCTTCCTGCTCGAATGCGGAAACGGCGGTGCGAACAACGGACAGAGAGTGTTCTATCCGCAGTCTTACAAGGGCGTGTCGGTCGGCTCCGTGGTCGTAAAAAGTCCCGATGCGGACGTTATCACGAACGAGCAGGTGTCGTATATACAGAATTACATGAACGATGTGGTGAAGGCGATCGGCAAGGACGACTTTGACCGTCTGTGTGAGCTTGTGGACATACAGTCGTTCGTTGATTCGTTTATCGTCACGGAGTACATTTTGGCAGGTGACATGGGGTACGTGTTCTTTGCGTACAAGGAGCCGAACGGAAAGCTGTTCCTCGGTCCTCTGTGGGACTATGACCAGTCCGCCGGCTGCTCCGAGCACGGAGGTAATAACTACAAGGGCTGGGAAGCCGCGTCACCGCATACGTGGTACGTAAAGCTGATAAAGAACGAGCGATTCCGCGAGATGGTGGTAGAGCGTTGGCTTGAGAAATACGAATACATCCACTCCATACCGGAAATGCTGTACGAGGTCGCCTCGTACTACAGTGCGGACGTTGATGCGAACTATACGAGGTGGGACGGCTTCCTCGGCTCGAGGCAGTGGCGCAGTCTGCCGGAGGTAGACGCGCTGAAGGCCTACCCCGAGCACGTAGACTACCTCGTAGCTTGGCTGAACGACCGTGTAGGCTGGATCGAAAAGGAGCTAAAAATAGATTAGCAGAATATACAAAAAGGGATCATAGATATGTTGAAATTTCTTCCCGTATCGCCGGAGGAGATAAACGGCACGGTGGACTTCGTCTACGTCAACGGTGACGCATACGTCGATCATCCGTCCTTTGGCGCGGCGATAATCGGACGTGTGCTTGAGGCGGCGGGCTTTACCGTCGCCATGCTCTGTCAGCCGGATTGGAGAACGACCGACGACTTCAAAAAATTCGGAAAGCCGCGCCTCGGCTTCCTTGTCTCGTCCGGCAATATCGACTCGATGGTCGCACATTATACCGCCGCGAAAAAACGTCGCAGTGAGGATTACTACAGTCCCGGGTGCAAGGCAGGTCTTCGCCCCGACCGCGCCGTGATAGTCTACTGCAACCGCATACGTGAGGCGTATGGCGACATTCCGATACTGATCGGCGGTCTTGAGGCCTCACTTCGCCGCTTCGCACATTACGACTATTGGTCGGATAAGGTGCGTCGCTCTGTCCTCATCGACAGCCGCGCCGATATACTTATGTACGGCATGGGCGAACGCTCCGTAGTCCGTCTCGCCGAGCTGCTCGACCGCGGAGTCCCCGTCAAAAAGATATGTGACGTTCGCGGAACAGCCTACCTCGCCAGGCGCGGTGACGATATACATTTCCCCTGTGCCGGACGTCTCGATTCAAGGTCTGACGAGGGCGATATCGACGGCTACGACTACGATGAGCTGAAGACCGACAAAAAGCTATACGCCGATGCGTTCCGCGTGCAGTATCGCAATAACGACGCCGTGAACGGTCGTGCGATAGTCGAATTCTACGATGACCGTATGCTCGTCGTCAACCCTCCTCAGCCTCCGCTCGAGCGTGAGGAGCTTGACCGTGTCTACGCACTGCCGTATACCAGAACCTACCATCCCATGTACGAGGAGCAGGGGGGCGTTCCGGCGATCTCGGAGGTGCGCTTCTCGATAACGCATAACCGGGGCTGCTTCGGCGGCTGTAATTTCTGCGCCCTCGCGTTCCATCAGGGACGTGCCGTCCGCTCACGCAGTATCGAGTCGTGCGTCAAGGAGGCGGAGCTTATCGCCTCGTCCGAGGACTTCAAGGGCTACATCCACGATGTCGGCGGTCCCACCGCGAACTTCCGTGAGCCTGCCTGTGAAAAGCAGCTCGAGCACGGAGTCTGCTCGAACAGACGTTGCCTGTTCCCGAAGCCGTGTCCGAACCTCCGCGCCGACCACAGTGAATACATAGAGCTTCTCAAGCGTATCGAGGCTGTACCCGGGGTCAAAAAGGTCTTCATCCGCTCGGGTATCCGCTTTGACTACATGATGGCGGATAAGTCCGACGACTTTTTCAAAAAGCTCGTCCGAGATCACGTCAGCGGTCAGCTCAAGGTCGCGCCGGAGCATTGCGCCCCGAACGTCCTCTACCACATGGGAAAGCCTGCCGTGGAGGTCTACGACAGATTCCGCGAACGGTATATGCGTCTCTCGGAGGAGTGCGGCAAGGAGCAGTATCTTGTGCCGTACCTCATGTCGAGCCACCCGGGCAGTACGATGGACGATGCGGCGCGACTGGCACTTTATACCAAAAAGATAGGTCTCGCACCGGAGCAGGTGCAGGATTTCTACCCCACTCCCGGGACTGCCTCTACAGTTATGTACTACACAGGCATCGATCCGTTCAGCGGAAAGCCGGTCTACACGGCGACGGATTATCGTGAGAAGCAGCTCCAGCGTGCGCTCTTGCAGTGGCGAAAGCCGCAGAACCGTCCGATGATCTACGAGGCGATGAAGTACTGCACGGAGGTCGGACGTGCGGATCTGCGTGAGCTTCTCGGAATGCCGCGTGAGGAGAGGAGCGGAGACAAAGGGTCGGGGAAGAACGGAAAAAAGGGAGAAACAAAAAAGTCCGCCGAACGCGGCAGGGGAGGGACTCGTGATAAGTCCGCTCGGTCTGACAGGTCGGGGACTTCGCATTCGCATAAAACGAACGATACGAGCAGAAAAGGGAAGAAGGGAAGGTAAGCACCATGCAGGACTTAGCACCGAAAATGAACATCGAGCCGGCGAACCCGCGAAACAGCGAGGGGTCGTTCCTACGTCTGCGTGACGGACGTATCGCGTTCGTGTACAGCCGCTACTCGGGCAAGAGCTCGGCAGATCACGCATACGCGGAGCTGGCGTGTCTGTTTTCGTCAGACGAGGGTGAGACGTTCGGGGACGAGCGGATACTCGTTCGCCCGAGTCCCGATCCGGAATGCAACGAGACGAACTGCATGAGCGTGTCACTGCTCCGTCTCGGAAACGGTGACGTTGGTCTTTTCTACCTCCTGAAGCGGCGCAACATCGTTTCGGAGGTACTGCTCAGGCGTTCGTCCGACGAAATGGAGACGTTTAGCGAGCCGGTGCTTTGCGCGGCAGGAGATATGCCCGGGTACTACGTCATAAATAACGACCGTATCGTCCGCACGGCGGCAGGACGGCTCATCGTTCCGGTAGCGCATCATCCGTCTGCGATGGGGTATCGCGGAAGGGTACTGTGTGACGGTCGCGCAACGGCGGCGTTCTACGGCTCTGACGATGACGGCGGTACGTGGGGTCGTCTGTCGCCGTGGCTTGCACTGCCCGGCGGTGCGAACTCGGGGACGGGGCTGCAAGAGCCCGGACTTATCGAGCTAACAGACGGTGTACTGTACTCGTACTTCCGCACCGACCTTGGCAGACAGTACGAGAGCGTATCGATAGACGGAGGTGCATCGTGGTCACCTGCACAGCCGTCGCAGTTTGAGTCACCGGCATCTCCGATGCTGATAAAGCGGAACGAGTACAGCGGTCGTTTGTACGCGGTATGGAATCCCGTACCGGAGTATTTCGGACGACCGGAGCCTGAGATATGGACGGGCGGCAGAACTCCGCTGGTCATAGCGGAGGGGACGTTTGACAAGCGCGGACTGCGCTTCGGAGAGCCGCGCATACTGGAGGACGATCCGAACGCCGGCTTCTGTTATCCCGCGCTGATGTTCTTGAACGAGCGCGAGGCGTTGATCGCCTACTGTGCCGGCGGCGTTGCGCCGGACGATGTGTCATGTCTCGTCCGCACCCGGATCAGAAAGATAACTCTGTAAGTCGGGTCGCCTGAGGCGACAGGCAGTCATCGGGTCGCCTGAGGCGACAGGCATGAATCGGCGTTAGTGAAGTCGAAATTGGAAGATATCTCACGACAATGTTATTTGTGCAGATCTGGTCTGCTGACATTAGTTTTAGTTGAACGTAGGTGAGCCTCCCTCCGGGAGGGAGGGGGACCGCGTTAGCGGTGGAAGGAG
>CAYSKU010000008.1:0-17181 GCA_964431775.1 uncultured Ruminococcus sp.
TACTTTTTTCTATATTCTTGATGCTCGTTTCGGCGGCGGCAAGCCACCGCCCTACCTTGTCGTGGGTCATCCTTCGACCCGGGGCGTGTTTGAAAAAAGTCAATATGCAAAGATAGCGGAGCTTTTTGCGCTATATTTCAGAATTTCCCCTTGAAATTCGTGCGTATTCCTACGGAAAAATTTTTCGTCTGTCACAAAGCTCTCTTGCTCCCGTACATATCTCCTTCTTTTTCAAGCAGCACCTAAACCGCACGTGTGCCGACTACTATAGAGCTTCTCACGACCACGTCATCAAGCCTTATCAGGTTGCTTTCGAGCGTGAAGCTGACAGCTTCGCCATCGACCGTGACCGACTCTGCCGTCATACCCTCGGGAATGCCGAGCGTGCGGAGCGGAAGCTCACCATCGATAACGTTTATCTCTAAACGGTCGGCGGTCAGCCTGACGTTGCCCCACGCACAGTCGAGTGACCAGACAGAACGGAAGTCGTCTCTGCAAACGAGCGGAGCAAAGCCGATGTGCTTTTTCGTCATGTCGAACGTGAACCCCGACAGTATCGGAATGAGTGCGAAGCTTGCCATACTGCGCGCATAGTTCGAGCCGCATTCTATCTCGTTCCACGGATCACGCTTCTCGCCGTCGTAACGGTCACGGACGGAACGCACTATCTCAAGTCCCTCGTCAAGCATCCCCTCCGAGATCATCAGACCTGCAAGCGCGTACTCAAAGCCGTGCATCGTCTCCTGACAGTACGGTATCGGTATCGCCGGCTTCCTCGCGCCCTCCGGATAGTCGCAGATGACCGCGCCCGATTCGTCATTCACGCTGTACAGACGGAACGGATTATAGAACTCACGCATATCATGCTTGAAGTTGTTCTCGTACATCGACCTCAGCGCGATCTGACGTTGCCGTTTGTCGAAAATGTCGCCGAGTCCGAGAATATTTGCGTGCCACTGTGCCAAAAGCTGGTCTATCTCCGAGCCTTCGCCTATCTGATACTTTATCTCACCTGCTTCATCGTTCCAGTAGCTGAGGGCGTCGCCGCAGACCTTGTACTTTTCGAGTATGCTTCGGTCGGTCAGGTCGAGTCTTTGCATATACCACTTGCCGTTGAACAGGTTCGTATCAGACCATGCACGTCCCTTTTCAAATAGCGAACGGTATTTTTCTGCTGCCTCCGCTTCACCGAGTGCGTCTGCCATCTCCGCACCACAGCGCAGTGCGGCAAGGTAGAAGCCCTCGAGCCACGAGGACGGTCCGAACAGCTCCATATCGAGCGTATGATGCTGACGTCCCTCCAGGACACCGTCACAGTCTGCGTCCCAGCCGTCGAAATTCTCGGGAGACCATGCGTATTCGAGCGAACGACGTATGCAGTCCCAATTCGAGCGGAGCCAGTCTGTGTCACCTGATATCTTCCATTCACGGTAGGATTTTATGATACCGCCCATCTGACCGTCCACACAGGCGCGCCAGTTGCTCTGCGTTCTGCCGAGAGGGAGCTGCATACGGAACTGCATACGTCCGTTCTCGTCTATGTTGTACCTGTAATCGGTGTCGCGGATACTGCGCTCGAGGGAGGGGAACAGGAAGCAGAGGGCGTAGGCGTAGTTCCAGACGTGCGTACACGTTCCCTCGCACGAGCCGCTGTTCTGGTTAAGTCCCTCCCAGCCGTAGAACTCGCCGTTTTCGAGGCGAAGCACTGTCGCGGTCTTTAGCACCGACATGGTCGCGGAGGCAGCTTCAAGCACCTCCTCGGGAAGTGTCGAGGCGAACAGCTCGTCACGGAAGCGGAAGGTCTCGGCACGAAGTCGTTCCCATTCGGTCATGCAGTAGGCGGCACTGTCACGCGAATCGTGAAACAGCGTTGCGTAGTAGTTCTTCCACGAAACGTCACGTCCGCTCTCATCCTTTAGCGGATTCCAATAATTGTAATTATTCGGGCAGCTCCACGTCATGACGAAGCGAAACGTTACGCTCTCTCCGGCTCCTGCCGTTTTTCTGACGGCAAGGGTGCAGTGGTCTCCTCCGGCAGAGGGATACGAGCGCGGAGGGAACGTAGCCTTTTCGGTGAAGTTGCGCCAGTACGTTTCGAGAGCATCGCTCCAGCCGCCGCGATACCATGCCGCCTGACGGCTGACGCCATCGTTCGCGCTGTCGTCCGGTGTCGCGATCGTGAGGTCGAATTTATCGAGGCTGTCGTCCTCCGTACCCTCCTGACCGAGGAATATGCCGTGCAGAGCCTCCGTGTCGAGCAGCTCGTTCACGCCGTTTCCGTTCGGGTTCTTCAGCGCGAAGACTGCCGTATAGGTAAGCGGTCTGTCGGTCGTATTTACGATCGTCAGCTCAAAGAACGCCGCCGGAATACCGGAGTCGCGGTCGTTTCGGGGAATGAACGGATTGAACGCGGTGAGTGTCGGCTTACCGGGAAAGTGCGGGTCGTCGAAGTCGATAGAAGCAATCGGGAAGCGACCGTCAAAGCTACAGCCTCTGAAATGGGGAAAGTCTGCCATAGTCGCGCCCGGCATACCGTGACCGTAGTTCACGGCATACTGACCGGAATAGTTGACATGGCAGTCGCCGTTTAAGACACGAGCGTCTATCAAAGCACCGTTCTCGTCCTCTGCCTTGACGGCGATGTGAGAGTTGCCGAGGGTCGAACCCTTTGCGGGACGGTTCGCGATCTCCCAGTCAACGAAGCGACCGTTTCCGGCAAGACCGACCGAGCCTGTTCCGATACCGCCGAGAGGGAACGATATGCAGTCCGTGCGGTGTCCCGTGTAGGTAGTCCTTTTCATGATAATATCTCCTTGCTGCGGAATTTATTTATCATGATTATAGCAGTTTCGATATCGCTCTGCAAACAAAAACACGAAAATTCACATATAGTTCACAATTGTGTGCTACACTTTTGAAAAATTCATACAGAGGACAGAGCTATGGCTACATATGATCTTTCACTGAGCGTTCCTTTTAAGGAAGCCTATGACGTTATCGTCTGCGGAGGAGGTATCGCAGGGTGCGCCGCCGCGCTCGAGGCGGTACGGCATGGAAAAAAGACCCTTCTTCTCGAAAAGTCTGTCGTTCTCGGCGGACTTGCAACGATGGGTCTCATCAATTATTTCGTTCCGATGTGCAACGGTCGTGGGACTGCGATATGTCGGGGCATGGCGGAGGAATTTTTACGTCTGTCAATACGCTACGGCTACGACACTCTCGATGAAGCATGGCGCGACTCGAACGAGGGTGTACCCGATGAAGCCGGAAGCAGACGCAGGTACGACACGTCATATTCGCCGTACATCTTTGCGATGCAGCTGACGGAGCTGCTCAACGATGAGGGGGTACGTGTGCTGTTCGACTGTGTAGCGACGTATACGGTCATGGAGTGCGGTCACTGCAAGGGCATCATCACGGACAGCAAGTCGGGACTCGAGCTGTACACGGCACGTCAGGTCATCGATACGACGGGGGATGCGGACATACTTCTTCGTGCAGGAATACCGACCGTTGACGGACGGAACTTCTATTCGTATTTTGCACGTGCGGTGACTCTCGACAGCTGTCGCCGTGCAGTGGAGAGCGGACGAGCCGAGAGGGCAGTGACGACCATATCGGGAGGAAGTGCGAACCTGTACGGAGGCGGTCAGCCGGAGGATGTTCCGCTCTACATGGGTACGAGTGTCGAGAACGTATCGGACTATCTGATACGTAACCAGCGAGATATGCTTGCGAAGCTGAAGCGTGACGATCGTCTGACGAGGGAGGTAACGACACTTCCGATGATGCCGCAGTTCAGGACGACACGGCGCATAGAGGGGGACGTGACCGTTCACGAGGAGGACAGGTATCGTCATTTTGAGGATTCGGTATGTGTGATATGTGATTTTGACAGACGTGACTATCTGTACGAGGTACCGCTACGTGCGCTGACGAGGCGCGGCTTTGACAACATCATAACGGCAGGACGGAGCGTTTCCGCAGACGGCTACGCCTGGGACGTCGTTCGCGTTATCCCTCCGGCGATACTGACAGGTCAGGCGGCGGCAGCGGCAGCTTGTCAGGCGATAGACAGCGGAGCTGCGATATACGACTGTGACATCAAGACTCTCCAGCGCACTCTCGAGACCGAAAACGTTATGATCCGGTCTCCCGAGGTCTGCGGCGGTCTGAGACCGCAGGCATGAATCGGCATTCGTGAAGTCGAGTAGGGGGAGAAGTCCCACGACAATGTGGTTTGTGCAGGTCGGCTGACGTAACGACTTAGCTGAACGTAGATAAGGCTCCCTCCGGGAGGGAGCTGTCGCGCACGCGACTGAAGGAGAGCGCGGCGGTCTGAGGTCGGCTGAGCCGACAGGCATGAATCGGCATTCGTGAAGTTAAAATTGAAAGATATCCCACGACAATTTTATGTGTGCAGATTTGGTCTGCCGACATTATATTTTGTAGTATTCTTTCGTACCGACTGAACGCAAATAAGGCTCCCTCTGGGAGGGAGCTGTCGCGCACACGACTGAAGGAGAGCGCGTTATAATAGATCTGCACAAAATAACATTGTCGTGGGATATCTTCCAATTTCAGCTTCTCGAACGCCGATTCATGCGCGCAGCCTCAGACTGCCCGACTGCTTAGGCGATGCCGAGGGTGAAGATGGCGATGACGGCGAGAATGAGTCCGATAAGCTTGTGCTTGCCAAGCTTCTCCTTGAGTATCACCGTTGACCACAGCACCGACACGAGTAGAACTCCACCGTTATCCATAGCGTAGAGCACGGCAACGTTCACGAGACCGAGCGCGTGCATCAGCAGATTGACCGCCGCCGCAGCCGAGACCGATGCTGCTGTCATGTAGAGCGCGGAGCGCACGTTCTGACGAAAGCCCGGGAGTGCCTCACGTCCGGCTTGCAGGAGCAGCAGCACGAACGCAAAAACAGCGGAGGAGAGGAACGTGCAGACGATCATCTCCGCGTTCTCCGACTCGTTCATGAGATTCTTCTGAACGTTCAGGAGAGTGCCGTATATGCCGTTCGCCAGACCGAGCAGGAGCGCGTACATGAGAAAGCCTGCCGAGACCGGCGTTTTTTTGTCTTCACGGTTCAGAAAAACGAACGAAACGAGCATAAGTGCGATCGCGGCGTACTGTAGCGGAGAGAGCGGCAGCCTGTCCACGACTATCGACCATGCCATCGGAATGAGTATCCCCCCCGAAAGGTTGAATATCATGACGACCGAGAACGGTCCCGACGCGGAGGCACGTATCAGCATGGAGTTGTAGGTCACGAGTACCGCGCCGTTTATAACACCGAGTATCACGGTCGTGACAGACGGATGGAATGAAAAGCCTGCAAAGGCAAGGGTAGCCACGGAAACGATCAGACCGTAGAATACCGAATAGACCTGTGAGGCGTAGCGTTTGTCGCCCGGGTAGCTCCGCTGGAACATATTCGCGAAGCCGGACTGAAAGCTGTAGAGAAGTATCAAAAGAAAAACAAGAGCGTTTGCCATAGTAACCTCGAATGTCAGTGATAGTCTCACACGCCCGCGAGACAGCATTTACTTTTAGAAAAGGGGAACGTCGGGGAGACCTTTTGAGGAAAGATCTCCCCGAACCCCTCCCAAACCTTTTTGGTCAAATGTATCAACAAGCTCCGGATGCAGACCGGAGGATACAAAATACAGTCATCCAAATTATCAGAAGCAGGTGCGTAGCAGCCGTTGCCACGGTCTCACACGTCCGCGATACACATATACGCGATAGTCTCACGAGCCCACGTGTACGTGATGTGCAGCATACCGTTTGCGTATCGGATAGCCGGATAGGAAAAGCCGCTCGACATACGCCCCGTGACGAGGTGCGTCAGATGCTCCCACGTCTCTCCGCTGTCACGCGACACGGCAAGAGAGAGCGGAGTTCGCGCACCCCAGTTTCCGCAGACCGGATTGTACGCAAGCACCAGACGACCGTCCGGCAGCTGTACAAGGTCGATGCCGCTGTTGTTGCTCGGAAGTGAGGTCGCGTAGGGAACGCACCAGCTCCTGCCAAGGTCTGTCGAATCGATTCGATATATGTAGTTTTCGGAGGAGCGAAGGAGTGCGTGAACGCCGCGCTCGTCCTCCCACGCGGTCGGCTGGATAATTCCGCGATGGTTGATGCATTGGTCGGGGATGACGATATCGGCGGTGCGCTCCCACGTTTTGCCGTTATCGACCGATATGTCGAAGAAGACACGCCAGTCGTCAAGCTCGGTCGAGCCCGGGGCAAGTATCGCGCCGTCTGAGAGGACTATGCATTTGTTTCTGACAGGTCCTCTGCCGCCGATATCCCTGGGGATCAGCTCCGTAGGCTTGCTCCATGTGCGACATCCGTCACGTGAGATACAATAATAGGTCTGCCACGAGGCGATACGCTTACCGACCTTGTAGAAGAGTACGACACTGCCGTCGTCGAGGGGAAGTAGGACGGGATTCCAGTGAGGGAGACCGTCATCGGGGGTGATGGGGGTAGGTTCGCTCCAGTCGGCGACGACACCCGACTCACGCATACTGCCGAATATCCGAACGTCGTCGTGACCCTCGCCGCTTCCGCAGAAGTAGACGGTGAATATCCTGCCGTCGGGCAGGACGATAAGGTTGCTTGCGTGACATGAGCGTCCGACCTTCAGCGGAAGGACGAATTCGTTTGCAACGATCTGCATAATGAGCCTCCTCGTTATAGCTCGAGTGATGGTACTATTTTAGCATAGATCCGCGCATATTTCAACAGTGATATTTTGTCCTGTGCAGTCGCCACACACTCCACACTTTCCGTAATACCTTCGAGGAGTAGCGCATACGATATATCGACCGATATATCTCGATGAAAGGATGCCTTATAATGAAACATAGCTGCGCTATTCTATTGTCGTCCGTGCTGACCGCCGCGACCGCTCTCTCAACAGTCGGTGTCAACGCGAACGAAATCCATTACGGCGGTATGCTCTCTCCGGCTCTGCTGAACCTCTCCGAAGACGTTTGTATGATACGCTCCGGACTTGTCTCCGGCGAGATAACGTTCACCGGTGAGGCTTTCGAGCGTTCCGTCGGCGTGATGCCCTCCTATATCACCGTCACCGCCGTCCCTCAGTCCGCACACGGTACGCTCTACCTCGGTGATGCCCCCGTTCTCGTGAATCAGCTTATCTCTCGCGACTCTCTCGGAAGTCTCCGCTTCGTCCCGACCGCCGGCTTCACTTCCGCAGGTGACGATAACGCAAAGGAGACCTCGTTCCGCTTCAAGGCAGGTGGGGAATACAGCATATGCTGTCTCCTGCGCTATACCGACTCGGCGAATATGTCTCCTGTCGTATCTGTAGCCGCAAGCGCAGGCTCGGGCGACGGCATGTCCGCACGGCTCTGGACTCAGCGGGATATAACGACCTACGGAACGCTCTCCGCGCTCGATCCGGACGGTGACAGCCTCACCTTTGAGATCACGAGGTACCCCGAAAACGGCATACTACGTTTGACAGATACACAAAACGGCGACTACAGCTATACTCCGTGTGACGGAGTCATCGGAGAGGATAGCTTTTCTTATGTAGTACGTGACGAATGGGGGAACTATTCTGCGGAGGTGTCTGTCGGTGTAGATATCGATAAGACTGCCGCCGACCTTGTTCTGGCAGACATGGACGGTCACTGGGCGCACAACGCCGCGCTCGTCATGGCGGCAGAGAACACTATGGATGTAGAAACGATAAACGGGAAGCTGTATTTTCATCCGGATGAGGAGATAACGAGGGAGGACTTTTTAGTAACGGTCATGAAGGCACTCGGTGCAGGGGAGCTTGAGCCGACGGCGACCGTATTTGACGATGACTCCGAGATATCGAGCACGGCAGGTGGATACGTTGCACGTGCATACGAGCTTGGGATAATTCGCGGAGTACGCGAGGAGGGAGGTCTGTACTTCAAGCCGCAGGAGACGATCACGCGAGCGGAGGCGGCGGTGATACTGAATACGATAGTCGGTGCGGCAGAGCCTGACACCGTTCCGGTATTTGCGGACGACTCCGGCGTACCTGCGTGGGCGCGAGGTGCGCTGTACGCGCTGTCCGACATAGGAATATTCTCGGGAACAGGCTCGGGAAATCTCTCCCCGAACGCGCCCCTCAGCCGCGCTCAGACCGCGCAGATCCTACTAACGCTAAGAACTCGTGGCGTCACGCCGCCCCGATGACCGCACGCAGCCTCAGGCTGCGTATTCATAAAATAGTGGTTGAAGTTTGGGGGAGGGTGTGATAAAATATCGCTTGTGGGGAGCTGAAACAGTGCGTTCCCCCGATATATTATCGTATCACTCCGTTCGAGGAAGTATCATGAATGAAAACGAAAGCATAAAGCTACTATCAGAGCGCGTTCAAAAGGAATGGATCACCGGCTGCCCGATACGTGTCAGTCGAGTGTGCCTTTCGCGCCGTACCGATGACGATTCCGTCTTCGCCGTCGTCACCGCACTACCCTGCGGTGACCTCTCCGTAAAGTCCTACACGGTCGATCTCGAGTACACCGGCGCAAAACGTCAGCACGTCGGCAACGCCTGCGCTGTCGAGCTGTCACTCGGTGACTCCGCTCCCGTGAACGTGCCGTTCAACGATGCCGTCTACGCCTACGCCACCGTCCGCTCCGTTATACTTGAAGATGGCAATATATGGAACAACGAGTCGGGTTCACGCGGCAGCGTGCCGCCGGAGCAGGAGATATACTGGCAGACCGACCCGCTGTATAACGCTATACGTGTCGAATGCTCCGGCGTTACCGAGGCACGATACAAGCCAGACCGCATAGACGGTGCGTGGAGATGCACGTGCGGTCACATCAACCTCGATACGTCCGACACCTGCGGCTCGTGCGGCTGTGCGCTCGAGTGGCTCAACACACATCTCGACCCCGAGTACCTCACGAAGCGAAGCGCGGAGATCGCGGACAAGACCGAGCAGGAGGCGATAAAGCAACGCAAGAAGCGCGACCGCACGGTCTCCGACACCACAAAAATGATCGCAATATTTTCGGCTATTGCCGTAGTCGCGGCACTCATCGTGCTGACGTTCACTACATTTATCCCACTCGGACGTTACAACAAGGCGGTAGCCCTCGTTGACGAGGGCGAGTACGACAGAGCCATCGAGATATTCGCCGACCTCGGCGGTCTCCGCGACTCCGTTACACGTATCGCCGATGCAAGCTACAAGAAGGCGCAGGTCATGACCGGACTCACTGAGGTGAACATGACGACCTCCGCACGTTCGCCCTGGTTCTCGATCACGGAGGACGGCGTGCTCTCCTTCAAGAAGGACGAGTACGAGGACGCCGGCGGCACGTGGGAGCATTTCACCGTCCCCGACATAGTTGACGACGTGATCGTTCGTGAGCTTGACCGAAACTTCTTTATGAACTGCTCCGACCTGTGCGCGGTCACGATCTCGGATTGTGTCGAGGTGATAGGCGAGCAGTGCTTCTACAATTGTGAAAGTCTAACGGACATAATTTTCGGAAAGAACGTTCGTGTGATAATGCCCAGAGCGTTCATAAACTGCATATCTCTGACGGAGCTTGAGATACCGGACACCGTTACGTCACTCGGGATACGGGCGTTCAACAACTGCATAAAGCTCCACAAGGTCGTACTTGGGAGCGGCATAACGGAGATCGGGAGCTACCAATTCAGTATGTGTCTGGAGCTTGAGCGGATCACGCTTAAGTCTCCGATAACCTCGGTGGGGGAATATGCGTTCTCCGAATGCACATCGCTTAGAAAGATACACTGTCGCTTTGGTGAGAGCGAGTGGGTCGAGCCTACCGTTTCCGCCGACGGCAACGAGACCTTCCTCACCGCCGAACGCCATTATAACGCCGATTAAGGCAGCGGTCTGAGACCGCAGACGATCATCGGCGCACCTTCAGTCAGTTGAAATTGTAAGAGATCACACGAAAATGTTATTTGTGCAGATCTATTGTAACGCATTCTCCTTCAGTCGCTGTCGCCGCTTGCGGCGACAGCGACAGCTCCCTCCCGGAGGGAGCCTTCTGCACGTGTAGCTGAATAATGTAAAATTCGAACAAAACACTCTAACCTTGGTATCCTCTCCGTCCATGCATCGCCTCAGGCGACCCGATCACGGAGAATGGTGAGAGGGTAGAGATCGCATCGGGGCAGAGAAGACGGCAATGCTCGTTTATGTAGTAATAAAACGAACCGTGACAGAGAGTGCCGAGATTCTCCGAGACCACGAATGATTCGCGCTCCAGTATGAGATAGTACGCTTGCCGCTCAAGATCGCGATATGCCTTGCTCTCCCCTGCGTAGCCGCTTTGTTGCAGACCGCGACACGCACCGAGCAGCCCCTCCATAGTCTCAAAGGAATATATATACCTCCCCGCCGATGCGACACCGGCGCGCCTGAATTCCGTGAGGATACCCTCGTTTCCGCTCTTTATCATACTTCCGTCCCCTGACCTTTCTCCTCCGAGCTTTGTGTCGGAAAGCCTTGTAACGAATAGCTCACAGCCACCCCTCTTTAAGGGGTACATCTCAACGTATATGCGCCCACACAGCGCGTTTCCGCAGTAGCCGCACCTCATGCTCACCTCGCGCATGACCTCACGTATGCACTCGCCGTCAACGGACGTTATCCGATACGTCTCCATGTCCTTTGCGCTGAGCATCAGCTTGATACGCCGCTCGTCTATCACTATTAGCTCCATAGCTGCTCCTTTTCAACTGTATAATACTGTGGATACACTATCATTATAATACCGCGCCGCCGAAAATGGTACCCCTAAATTTATGGAAAATACGCTCGACCGCTTGCGGACAGAGCTGCCACATCGCACGAATACGAGATTTTGTCCGCTTTTCTCTTACAATTTTCAAAAAAAGCATTGACCTTTATTTTGATCTATGATAAAATATCGGTTGGGCAAAAAGACAAACGATATAGGAAAGGAATTGTTATAATGAAAAAGATTGCTTTGATCCTCGCGCTCGTTATGATGATGAGCGTATTTACGGCGTGCGGCGAAAAGGAGACCGGCGGTCTCACCGTCTCCACGGGCGATACCACAGCCTCCACCACTCAGCTCCTGACAGGTCTGAACGGAGAGAGCATCACCGTTCCGGCATCTATCTCGAAGATCGCCTGCGTTTCTCCTGCGGCAAAGATCATCCTCGAGGCTCTCGATGCTTCCGATAAGCTCGCAGAAGCCTCCGATGCGGAGATCATCTTCGTTGACGAAGCGGACGCCGCTTCCTACGAAAGCTCCGGTACTCCGGTAGTCTCTATCCCGACCGCCGGCTCGGTCGCCGACATAAACTCCCTCATCCGTCTCGTTGCAAAGGCGGCAGGCGTGAGCGGTGACGACCTCGTCAACAAGATCACGAACGTTATGAACGTCGCACAGGTCGGCTCTTCCGCGTACTCCACCCGTTTCAGAGTGTACCTCGACCTCGGTGACGGTCAGACCGTCGGCTCGGGTACCTACGTTACGGAGATCCTCTACGCAACCGGTCTCGAGAACATCGCTACGTTCGAGGGCTTCGGTGAGATGGCTGAGGCTGACGTTATTGCGGCTGACCCCGAGTTCATCTTCACTACCGGCAGTGCTGACGATTATCTGAACAACGCGGCATTCGCCGAGGTATCCGCAGTAGTAAGCGGCTACGTCTACGAGATCGCGGCTGAGGATATAATCTACGGCTCGTCCAACGTTTCGAACGTCGTTTCCAAGATGTACGAGAACGTCAGCGACACTCGCGGCGACGAATAAGTCAAACGTAATATAAAAACAACAAAAACGGTATGCCGTGCATTGCACGACGTACCGTTTTTTATCCGTCTTCACGTTCGAAGTAGTATTTTTTGTTGTGGGCGCATATGCTCTGCACGACCCCGATGCACAGATACATCGACAGCATGGACGACACACCGTAGGAGAAAAAGGGAAGCGTGATACCGACTACCGGAAGCATAGCAAGACACATACCGATGTTCTCGGCAGACTGCGCGAGGAGCATTCCGGCGATACCGACACAGATGTACGTTGCGTAGTTCTTTCGCGTACCCTGCGCTATCTTTAGAATACGAAGTATCATGGTCGTTATCAGAACGATGTAGAGAAACGCACCGATAAAGCCGAACTTTTCGGAGAACGCCGCGAACAGAAAGTCCGACTGTCCCTCACTCAGCGAATAGTATTTCGAGCCGCCGGAGAAGCCCGCTCCGCGAAAGCCTCCCGAGATTATGCAGTTTCGACTTGCTATCGCCTGCCAGCCTACATCGAGAGGGTCAAGGTCGGGGTCGAAGCCGACCAATATACGAAGCTGCTGACGCTCCGACAGGTGAGTCCAGAGAAAGGGCGCGGCGGCGACCACTGCTGCTATTACTCCCACAAAGTACCAGAGCGAGACACCGGAGGAGAACAGCATTATCGCGGTTATCGCAACGTAGACGAGAGCCATACCGAGGTCTCCGGTCAGCATTATGAGACCAAGCACCACGGCGGCGTGTATGCCGAGCTTGAGTATCGAGAGGGGATGGTCTATCCTGTCCTTCAGCTTGTCGAGGTGCAGTGCGTACACGATGATGTACGTTATCTTTACAAGCTCGGAGGGCTGTATCGAGAGCTTGACCGAGCCGAGCGACAGGACTATCCAGTTCTCGTTTCCGTAGCTTCCCTCACCGATCAGACCGACGAGGATGAGCATACCGACCGTTATCGCGAAGAACACGTACTTCATGCGCGATATCAGCGCGTCATAGTCGATGAACGTTATAACGACCATCGCTGTGAAGCCGACCGTTACGGAAAGGGTCTGCATCCTGACGTAATACGTGCCGTAGGCATCGGAGACCGAGGCAAGTGTAAGTATGCTGAGAAGGCTCATACCGAGCGCACAGAACAGGATGATCGGGTCTATACGCCGCAGCTTCTCCGAATTGGTTATTGTAAATTCTTTCAATGTAGATACATCCACCCAAAGATCTGGAAGGGGGCAGAGGAGACCTTTCCTCAAAAGGTCTCCCCTGCGTTTCCTTAGTAAGCTATGCCCCAGTATACCATGTGACGTGCCGGCTTGCCGCAGCAGACACATACGTCGGAGAGCTGCTCCTGCTCGAACGGTATGCAGCGTGAGCCGACTCCGGTCAGCTCCTTCACCTTGTCCTCACATTCCTCGTCACCGCACCACATAGCCTTGATGAAGCCGTCTCCGTGCTGTGCGAGAGACTCACGTATCTCGTCGATGGTAGTGCAGGCGAACGTTCTGTTCTCACGGTTAGCGAGAGCCTTTTCGTACATACCGTCACGTACCTCACGGAGCTTTGCCTCGACCGTCTCCTCGATGTTCTCGACGGAAACGACGGTCTTCTCCATGTTGTGACGTGTCACGATGACACACTGACCGTTCTCGATGTCACGCGGACCCATCTCGATACGGAGCGGTACGCCCTTCATCTCGTATTCGGCGAACTTCCAGCCGGGGCTGTTGTCGCTGTCGTCGAGCTTTACACGGAACTTTGTTGCAAGACGGTCGTAGATAGCGCGGTTAGCCTCGATAACGCCGTCCTTGTGCATTGCAACGGGAACGATAACGACCTGTATCGGCGCGACAGCCGGAGGAAGTACGAGACCGTTGTCGTCACCGTGAGTCATGATGATACCGCCGATCATACGGGTCGTCACGCCCCAAGAGGTCTGGAAGGGGTAACGGAGGGTGTTGTCACGGTCGGTGTACTGGATATCGAAGGCTCTTGCGAAGCCGTCACCGAAGTAATGTGACGTTCCTGCCTGCAATGCCTTACCGTCATGCATCATCGCCTCGATGCAGTAGGTGTCCTCAGCACCTGCGAACTTGTCGGAGGGGGTCTTCGCACCCTTGACTACGGGGATAGCGAGGTCGTTCACGTGGAAGTCGGCGTAAACGTTGAGCATACGTATGGTCTCCTCACGTGCCTCCTCCTCGGTAGCGTGCATCGTGTGTCCCTCCTGCCAGAGGAATTCGCGGCTGCGGAGGAACGGACGTGTCGTCTTCTCCCAGCGTACTACGGAGCACCACTGGTTGTAGAGCTTCGGAAGGTCACGGTAGGAGCGGATTATGTCCGCGTAATGCTCACAGAACAGCGTTTCGGAGGTCGGACGAACGCAGAGACGCTCGTTCAGCGGCTCGGAGCCGCCGTGAGTGACCCACGCCACCTCGGGAGCGAAGCCCTCAACGTGATCCTTTTCCTTCTGAAGGAGAGATTCGGGAATGAACATAGGCATATAGACGTTCTCGTGACCAAGCTCCTTGAAGCGTGTGTCGAGTATCCTCTGGATGTTCTCCCATATAGCGTAGCCGTAGGGACGTATGATCATGCAGCCCTTGACGCTCGAGTAAGCGACAAGATCTGCCTTCTTGCAGATATCGGTATACCACTTTGCAAAGTCCACATCCATGGAGGTGATATCCTGTACGAGCTTCTTATCGTTCTTCATAAAACGAAAATCCTTTCAAGATCAAAATTTATATATCACAGCGTGACTTTACGTTTGTCTACGCTCTCGTCAGCCTTGCGTAGGTAGCCATCAGCTTTTTCGTTCCGACCTTGTCGAAGGCGATCTCGTAGAGGGTGTCGCCGCCCATCTGACGGAACGAAAGTATAGTTCCCTCACCGAAGGTCACGTGCTTTACGCGGTCTCCGACCGCGAACGTCTCGGCGGCACTGCCTGCGGCTGCCGGAGTTTTGAGCGCGGTAAGTGCGGGGGAGGGCTTTTATGTCTCCTTTACGAAATGGTTGATCGGCTTCTGCTTTGCCGGACGTTGACGGAGCTGACGAAGCTCCGCATCCTGCGGTGTCTCGTCCTCACGCTCGGTAAGCTCCGGCGGTATCTCACAGGCGAAGCGCGAGAGGGAGTTTGAGCCGGAACGACCGTTCATCATACGGTCACGGACGTGAGTTATGTAGAGCTTCTTCTTTGCACGTGTCATCGCGACGTAGGCGAGACGGCGTTCCTCCTCGATCTCCTCCTCGTGGAAGGTGGTCTGGAAGCTGGGGAAGATGTTCTCCTCCATGCCCGGGAGGAAGACGGTCGGGAATTCGAGACCCTTTGCGGAATGTATGGTCATAAGCACGACCGCGTCTGCGGTCTCGTCGTACTTGTCAACATCGGATACGAGCGCGACATCCTCGAGGAAGCCGAGGAGCGTAGGCTCGGGGTCGTTCTCCTCGTACTGACGTGCCGCCGAAACGAGCTCACCTATGTTGTTCAGGCGGTCGTCACGCTCGGCAAGGTCTGTCATGTCGTGGAGCATCTTATTATAGCCCGACTGCTCGACCACGAGCTCTATAAGCTCGGAGGGCGGGAGCTGTGCCGCCGCCTCACGGAAGCTGTCGATGAGGTAGACGAACGAGACCATCTGATTTGCCGTTGCCTGCGAGATCGCATTGTAGCGTTTTGCGCGGCGCAGGAATTCGAGCATGGGACAGCCCTCCTCATATGCGAGAGCCTCCGCTATCTGTATGGACTTATCTCCGATGCCTCGTCTCGGCGTATTTATGATACGGCGAAGACGAAGGTCGTCGTTCGGGTTATTTATGAGTGCGAGGTAGGCGACTATGTCCTTGACCTCCATGCGGTCGAAGAAGCGCATACCGCCGAGCATACGGTAGGGTATACTGCTCTTTGTGAACGCCTGCTCGATATTGCGCGACTGCGAGTTCATACGGTAGAGAACGGCGAAATCCCTATAGGAGGCACCGTCTCTCACGCCGTTTTGGATCATCTCCGCGATGTAGCGACCCTCGTCGTTCTGATTTCCGAGGTTCTTTATGACTATCTTCTCACCCTCGTCGCCCTCTGTCCAAAGGGTCTTTCCGAGACGGCCGCTGTTCTTTGCTATGACGGCGTTTGCGGCGTTAAGTATGGTCTTTGTAGAGCGATAATTCTCCTCGAGACGAATGACTGCGGTATCGTCGTAATTCTTATCGAAATTCAGGATATTCTCGATGACTGCGCCGCGGAACTTATATATGCTCTGGTCATCGTCTCCGACGACCATGATATTACGGTATTTTGCGGAGAGGAGGAGGGTCAGCTCGAGCTGTGCGTAGTTGGTGTCCTGGTACTCGTCAACGGAGATATAGCGATAGCGATTTTGTAGCATCAGACGGACGTCCTCACACTCCGTGAGCAGACGGACGGTCTGCATGATGATATCATCGAAGTCGAGGAGGTTCTGCGCCTTGAGCTTATTGGCGTATAGCTCGTATATAGCGGCGATCTGCTTGAGCTTTGCGTCCGAGCCGACGGAGGTTGCGTACTCCTCGGGGGAGATGAGCTTGTCCTTGGCGCGGCTTATGGCATTTTGGACGGTCTTTACGGGGAGGTTCTTATCGTCGATATTAAGCTGCTTCATGCAGAGCTGGAGCTGTTTTTTGCTGTCATCGGTATCGCATATGGTGAAGCTGCGGTCGTAGCCGATATGATCGCCGTACTTTCTGAGGATACGGACACAGATAGAGTGGAACGTACCGCTCTGTATCTCCGCGACCTCCTCACTGTCCTCACCGAAGATAGAGCCGATACGAGACTTTATCTCACGAGCCGCCTTATTCGTAAAGGTGATGGCCATGACCTGCCACGGCTTCGGGGGATCGACCGCGAAGCGTGTGAGGTAATTGCCGAGCTCCTCGTGAGGGAGGGAGAGTGCGTTCTTCATTTCGGTGAGCATAGTCTCGTTTACGTCTGTGGGAACGAGGTCGGAGCGATATGCGTTGCCGTAGCGTATAAGGTAAGCGAGGCGGTTTACGAGGACGGTGGTCTTTCCGCTTCCCGCGCCCGCGAGGATCAGGAGAGGACCGTTCACGGTATAGACGGCTTCTCTCTGTTTATCGTTAAGTTTTTCAAAATATTTATCGAACAATGCTCTCTTTGCGGAGAGATACATCGTTCGAAGCTGTACATCAGTCATGTAGATACGCTCACTTCTTCAAGATAATCGATATTGTATTATACCACAAAACGCATTATTTTTCAAGATTATTGTAGACAACAATGTTATATTACGACGAAATTATCTTGTAACAAAAGCCAAAGGCAGTCGGCTGAGCCGACAGGCGGTCATCGGCGTTATTTCAGTCAGATAGGAGAGCGATCCCACGAC
>CAYSKU010000008.1:17191-21150 GCA_964431775.1 uncultured Ruminococcus sp.
ATTATTGGTGCAGACAAATTTGCACTAAACTCCACCCTCGTGGGATGTCTCTCCTACTAAGCTTCACGTGTGCCGATGACTGCGCCCCGCCTCAGGCGGGTCAGCCGACCGCCGACCTCAGACGAAAAAATATGCGTTAGAGCTTGATTATTTGCGAAAATGGATGTATAATAAAAGAAAAACCCAAATCCACTGGAGGAATTACGATAATGCTTAACATCAGGATCGAAAAGACCGCTTCTCCGAAAGTAAAGCCCGACTACTCTAAGCTCGGCTTCGGTAAGTTTTTCACGGACCATATGTTCCTCATGAACTACTCCGTTGAGGAGGGCTGGCATGACGCCCGTATCGTTCCCTACGGTCCGATACCGCTCGACCCCTCCGCTATGGTCTTCCATTACGCTCAGGAGCTGTTCGAGGGTCTGAAGGCCTACCGCAGAGCTGACGGCGGCGTCCAGCTCTTCCGCCCCGATAAGAATATCGAACGTATGAACAATACCTGCGACCGTCTCTGCGTGCCGCGCCTCGATCCGGCAGACGTTCTTCAGGCTATCAAGACCGTCGTCTCCGTTGACGAGGACTGGGTCCCCTATGATGAGGGAACGTCTCTCTACATCCGTCCGTTTATCATCGCAACAGACCCGATGCTCGGCGTACATCCGTCACATACCTACCTCTTCTGCATAATCCTTTCCCCTGTCGGCTCTTACTACGAAGCAGGTATCGACCCCGTCAAGATCTGCATCGAGCGTGAATACGTCCGCTGTGTAAAGGGCGGTACAGGTATCGCAAAGGCGGGCGGTAACTACGCCGCTTCCCTGATCGGTCAGAAGAAGGCCGAGACCCTCGGCTTCGCACAGGTGCTCTGGCTCGACGGCGTACACAGAAAGTACATCGATGAGGTCGGCGCGATGAACGTCTTCTTCGTCATAAACGGTGTCGTCATCACTCCCGAGCTGACAGACGGAAATATCCTCCCCGGCGTTACACGTGCTTCGTGCGTAGAGCTTCTTAAGAAGTGGGGAATTCCGGTCGAGGAACGCAAGCTGTCCATCGACGAGGTAGAGGAAGCACAGGCGAACGGTACTCTGAACGAGGCGTTCGGTACGGGTACTGCCGCTGTCATCTCCCCGATCGGCGAGCTGTACGACGAGGGCAAGACGATGATCGTCAACAATAACGAGATCGGTCCGATCGCACATAAGCTCTACGATGCTATAACCGGTCTCCAGTGGGGCAGACTGCCCGATGACATGGGCTGGATCGAAAAGATAGACTGACCACGATACTAAAAGTGTAAAACCGTAGAACCGAATACATCCGATACCCGTGTGGGAGGTGCCGATCAAAAAAAGCTCCTCCCACATTTTGTGTCCGCGCATATACTGATACGGAAAGAGCTATTTTTTCGGAGGTATTCATGAAAAGTATTTACGGAGGGTATGAGGTATCGGAATTCACGTGGGCATACGGCTTTGCCGGAGCGAACACCGCAAACGGCTTTCGCGGACTCTACGATGAGCTTGCGGACGAAGGCTTACTCGACCGTCTCTACATCATAAAGGGAGGTGCGGGAACGGGAAAAAGCACGCTCATACGTAGAGTGTCGGAGGCGTTCGCGGAGCGCGGCGGCAATGTCGAATATTACCTTTGCGGCTCAGACCCCACCTCCATCGACTGTGCGGTGCTTGACGGACGTATAGCGATACTTGACGGAACTGCACCGCACGTCTGCGAGATGCGGTATCCCGGGGCGGCATCCGCGCTCATCGACCTCAGCGTATTTTGGAACAGCGCGTATCTCGAAGAACACAGAGCCGACATAGTCGGACTGTGTGCGGAGAAAAGGGAGATACTGGAGTCGGTCTATCGCTATATGCGAGCGGCGGATATCGCGGAGCGCGAACGCACGGTACACGCAAAACGTCTGTTCGATACGGAAAAGGCGGAGAGGTACGCGGAGCGGCTCACGAAGCGTCTCGGGAAGCCGTGCGAACGTGAGCGCGGACGTGTGAGTCCACGCTACGAACGTGCCGTGTCCATGCACGGATGCAGATATCTGCGAACGTTCGAGAGACTTGCGGAGACGGTCTACACCGTGACGGACGTGCAGGACTGTGCGCCGTTGTTCATGGAGCTTTTGTCCGCGAGACTGACGGAGTCGGGACATGACACGCTCGTGTCACGTCTGCCGATCACGGGGCAGATAGACGGTATATACGTTCCGGAAAAGTCGGTGACGTTCGTTTGCAGGGAAGCCTCGGACGAGGGGACAGGGGAGAACGACATACGAATGACGAGGTTCGTAAAGGACGGTCCGCGAGGGGAGCTTCGACTTGCGGCACGTCTCTACGGCTCGTGTGTTGACGAGGCGGTGGCACAGCTCGAGCGTGCAAGGAAGCGACATTTTGCCCTTGAATCGATATACGGTGAAGCAATGGACTTTCCCTCCCTCGAACGCTACACCGAGGCACTGGCAACTATGCTGTAACGAAAAGAGAGTGGAGAGTTGAGGTAGCCTGAGCGACAGGCACTTCACTCTTGACTGATGGGCGGCTGTTGTGTATAATATAAATGGTAGCAAATACTATACGGAAATAGGTGAGATCATGAAATATTACGATATTACACAGGAGCTGTTCTCCTCAAACGTGTATCCCGGGGATAAAGCACCAACGTTCACTCGTATCTCCGATATGAACGAGGGCAAGAGCTGTAACGTTACCGAGCTTGAGATGAACGCACATAACGGTACGCACGTCGATGCACCGCGCCATTTCGTGCGTGACGGTCTGACTATAGATGAGCTTCCGCTCGAAACGCTGATCGGCGAATGCGAGGTCGTTACGTTCGAGCATCAGGTCGGCAGAGCGGAGCTTGAGAAGCTGCACCTTGCGGAGCGCGGCGTAAAGCGTCTTCTCTGCAAGGGCGGTGTTTCGCTCGACATGAGTGGTGCTAAGTACCTTACGGAGGTCGGTGTGCTTCTCGTTGGGGTCGAGACACAGAGCGTCGCTCCGCAGGAGGCTCCTATGCCGGTACACGTCGAGCTTCTCTCACACGGTATAATAGCCCTCGAGGGTCTCGTGCTTGATGAGGTGACGGACGGCGGCTACATCCTCTTTGCCGCACCCATCAAGCTCGGCGGCTCGGACGGCGCACCCTGCCGTGCGGTACTCCTTCGGGAGTAATTCACCGAAATTTCATACCGAGTTCTAAAATGACGGTTTAATAAGCTTGAAAATACCGTTATAATGATAATGGCGCAGACGGTGCTTCTGCCGTAGGCGCGATATCTTCGGAAATAAGGTGTTTCGATGAATAATTTCAAGCAAAGGCTCTATACGTTCATGCTCGGTCGCTACGGAATGGACGAGATGTATGTCGGTCTGCTCGTGCTGTGGCTGCTCGTGACCGTTGTAAACGGCTTCCTCCGCTCCGCACTGCTGAGCTTCGCCGCGTTCGCTATCCTCGTCTACGCTATGTATCGCTTCATGTCGCGAAAGCACGACAAACGTCGCCGCGAAAACGAAGTCTTTTTGAAGCTGTGGAGACCGCTAAAGAGCTGGTTCACGCTCCAGCGTGACCGTTTCCGCGACAGAAAGACCGCACGGTACAGACGCTGTAAGCACTGCAAGGCGATAATAAAGCTCCCGAACAAAAAGGGAAAGCATACCGTCCGTTGCCCGAAGTGCGGCGAACGCTTTGACGTTAGGATATGACACCCTCGAGTGACTACTTAGTACGACATTATTAAAATTAAACAGCCGATAACGTGGTAGCCCCACGCTTCATAAACGAAAGGAAAGACAGCACATGGAATTTAAGGAATTTTTGAAGAACGCCGCCTCGGTAAAGCCGACTGAGAGACAGCTCAATTGGTTCGATACCGAATTTTATGCGTTCGTACATTTTACCGTCAATACATACACCGACCTCGAATGGGGACTCGGAAACGAAGA
>CAYSKU010000008.1:21160-23409 GCA_964431775.1 uncultured Ruminococcus sp.
AATATTCGATCCGTATGACCTTGACTGCGACGAATGGGTCGAGGCTGTAAAGTCTGCCGGAATGAAGGGCATCGTCCTCACCGCGAAGCACCATGACGGCTTCTGTCTGTGGCCGAGCGCGTACACCGAGCATTCCGTCAAGAACAGCCCGTGGAAGAACGGCAAGGGTGACGTTGTGCGCGAGTGCGCCGACGCCTGCCGTCGCGGCGGTATAAAGTTCGGCGTATACCTCTCTCCGTGGGACAGAAACTCGAAGTACTACGGCACGGACGAATACAACGACTACTACTGCAACCAGCTGACCGAGCTTCTCACGAATTACGGTGAGCTGTTCCTCATCTGGTTCGACGGTGCTTGCGGCGAAGGACCGAACGGTAAGAAGCAGGTCTACGATTTCGACCGCTATATCTCCCTCATCCGTAAGTATCAGCCCAACGCCTGCATCTTCAACGACGGCGGTCCGGACGTTCGTTGGTGCGGCAACGAGGCAGGTCAGGCGAGACGTGCGGAATGGGCAGTCGTTCCGACCGAGCTCTGTCCGCGCTGTGAGGTGCAGACACCTCCGGCACCGTTCGCGGAGGGCGCAGACCTTTCCTTTATGTACAATCCCGAGCAGAATATAGGTGAGCTTCACAATATCATGTATTCGAAGGGACTTGCGTTCGCAGGCTCCGAGATCGATATGTCCATCCGTCCGGGCTGGTTCTACCATGCAAACGAGGAGCCGCATTCTCTCGAACGTCTGTTCCGCACCTACGTCAATTCCTGTGGCGCGAACACCTCGTTCAACCTGAACATACCTCCGATGCCCTCGGGTCGCTTCGATCAGCGTGACATACAGAGACTTCACGAGCTTGGCGATGCTCTCGAGAATGCCTTCGGTGAGTCGAAGAAGGTCTCCTGTAAAGTCGAACGCCGTGCGGACGTTAACGAGACACAGTGCAAGTACGACATAACGCTTGACGGTGAAACGGATGTTTGCTTCGTTGAGCTTCGCGAGGATATCTCGGTCGGACAGAGGATAGAGAACTTCCGCATATACGACGAGAACGGCGGCTGTGTCTATTCCGGCTACACTGTCGGTCACAGAAAGCTCTGTCACGTGAACACGAAGACCTCGAAGCTCACGCTGTTTGTCAGCGGCGCGAGAGACACTGTCGTGATGCGCGATATCGGCGTATACAAGGCATGAGGAACAGGAAATGGATAGGATATTTGTAGAGGGTCATCGCGGCTACTGTGCGAGGTATCCCGAAAACACTCTTGTGTCATACGAAGCCGCACTCGAGCTCGGCGTGGATGCGATAGAATTTGACGTATGGCTCACGTCCGATAAGGTTCCGGTGCTTTCGCATGACGGAGTAGTGTCGCGCTGCTGCGGAGTGAGCAAACACATCCGCGATATGTCGTTCGAGGAGCTGCGTACTCTCGAACCGGCATATACCGCAAAGTTCGGTGACAGGTTCGTTGGGCAGGGACTAAAGATCCCGACTCTTGAAGAGCTTCTCAGCCTGTGTGCCGAAAAGAGACCCGACATACGTCTCGGCGTGGAGATCAAGGAATATACGGAGGAGAACGTAGACCTGACAGTCGCGCTTCTGAAAAAATACGGCTTTTTCGAGGACTGCTGGTTCTATGCGTTCAATGCACGTATCATAAAATACATAAAGACACAGTACAACGGCAGGACTATGGGCTACCCGGATATTCAGATGGGCGAGTGGTTCGAGGGTGCATACGACTATTACGATGAGATAGGGCTGTCTATGACGTTCGTAAGGTCGGAGCTGCTGCCCGTATACACGGCTAAGGGAATGCCGATACATATGTACTGCGCGGATAACGAGGCGGATGTCGAGCTTTGTATCGAAAAGGGTGCAGCCCTCATCACGGCAAACGACCCCGTGCCGCTCATGAAGCGGCTCGGAAGACTGTAAGATAGATCGAAAGGATACATACATATGTCCGATGAAAAGAAACACATTCATTTTATCTCCCATACTCACTGGGACAGAGAGTGGTATATGCCGTTCGAGGCACACCGCTTTAAGCTTGTAGAGTTTTTCGACCGCCTCCTCGAAACTCTTGATACCGACCCGACCTTCAAGAGCTTCCACCTTGACGGACAGGCTATAGTACTCGAGGACTACCTTGAGGTACGTCCGCAGATGCGCGAAAAGATAGAAAAATACATCGCAGACGGTCGTCTCGTGGTCGGACCGTGGTATATCCTACAGGACGAATACCTC
>CAYSKU010000009.1:0-22840 GCA_964431775.1 uncultured Ruminococcus sp.
TCCATACGTAGCCCATACCGTAGACTGTGCCGATGCAGTCCGCGCCGAGCTTATCGCGAAGTCTCTTGACGGTCACTGACAGTGCGTTCTCATCGATATAGTCGCTGTCACACGACCATATCCTGTCGATGAGCAGCTGTCTTTCGAGAAGCTGTCCCTTATGCTTGCAGAATACGGCAAGAAGTCTCTGCTCGGTCGCGCTGAGAGTGAGACGTTTGTCGTCCGCGTAGAACTCAAGCTCCGTGAAGTCGAAGCGGTAGCATTTGTCCTCGTAGGAAAAGCGTCTCGACCTCTTACGGAGTGCGGAGGAGATGCGCTCCTGCAACACGGTCAATGAGAACGGCTTTTTGATATAGTCGGTCGCGCCGGCACGAAACGCACCGACCTCGTCAAGCTCACCGTCACGGACGGTCAGGAACACTATCGGTATGTCGCTCCGTTCGCTCACCTCACGGCACAGCTCTATTCCGCTCCCGTCCGGCAGGTTACAGTCGAGAAGGAGAAGGTCATAGTCATGCTCCGAGAGACGGCGTCTTGCCTCAGCAAGCGTTGCGGCGGTCGAGACTGTCATCTCGTCATTTGTCAGTGCTGAGGAGAGACCGTCGCGCAGCGGTGCATCATCCTCACAAAGCAGGATATGTTTCATAGCTTCACTGTTTGTAGAATTCTTCCTCCACCCTCGCGCAGAGCCAATGGTATACGGGAAGATGAAGCTCCTGTACACGGTAGGTCTCGGTATCTCCTGCGTGGATGATACAGTCGGAGAGCGGATCGAGTCTGCATTCTCTCTCGCCGGTCAGGGAGATGACGTGAACACCGAGTACAAGTGCAAGTCGTGCGGCATTTACGACATTTGCTGAATTTCCGGAAGTGCTTATTGCAAGAAGCACGTCTCCTTTTTCGGCAAGTGCAAAAAGTGTCTGTGCGTAGATGAGTGAGGCATCAACGTCATTTGCAAAGGCGGTCAGGAGTGCGGACTGCGAATGAAGTGACACGGCGGGAAGACCGCGTTGCAGCTTTCTGCCCATGCGTTCTCCGTCCTCACCGTAGGTCGCGGCAAGTCTGTCGCGAAGTGCTTCGTCTATCGGACGTTTTTTCAAGAAGCCCTTCATAAGCTCTCCGACTATATGATCGGCATCTGCCGCGCTTCCTCCGTTACCGCATATATAGAGGGTATGTCCGCTCCTGTAGCAGTCGATGAGCATATCGGCGGCACGCTCTATGCGGTCGGCACAGCCCGAAAGGTGCGGATATCGTGCGATAAGCTCCGTTATGGTTTCCATGACACGTTTCCTTTCGTTCATTCGTTTATTGTCATTTGTCGATGGAGGCGGCAAGCGCGATGGCGGCACGGTCTCCTATGTCGTCCGCAAGCTCTGCCGGAACTATCTCAACGGCACTGTAGGTCATAGGCAGGCACTCGCGGCGAAGCACCTCGTCCATCCTGTCGCGAAGGAGGTGTGCGGAGCGTTGATATATGCTTCCGATGACGATACGCTCGGGGTTCAATACGTCTATGATTATCGAGAGACCGTAGCCGAGCATATCGGCGCACAGGTCATAGACCGACAGTGCGGTCTCGTCACCTGCCTCGGCAGCCTCGGCGATCTTTTTGGCGGTAACGTCGTCAAGCTCCGCGTAGGAGGTACAATATGCGGTTGTCTTACCCATTTGCAGACGTTCGACAGCTGCCGTTTTTCCAAGCTGTGCGATACCTCCTCCGCTTGCGAAGCCCTCGAACGAGCCTCGTTTACCGTAGCCGACAGGTCCGAAGCGATCGAGACGGATATGTCCGACCTCTCCGGCGTTTCCGTTCGCGCCGTTATAGATCTCACCGTTTAAGATAAGTCCCGCGCCCATGCCCGTACCGAACGTCAGAAAGACCATATCCTTAGTACCGCGTCCTGCGCCGTAACGCCATTCCGCAAGGGCGCAGGCGTTTGCGTCGTTACAGAGCACCGCCGGAAGTCCGAGACGTTCGTTTATCATACGGACGATCTCAACGTGATCCCACCCGGGGAGGTTCGGCGGAGAAAGTATTATTCCGGAGACCGGGTCGAGCGGACTTCCGCAGCTCACGCCCGCAGTGACGGGGCGATATTTTTTTACGTAGTCCTCCGCAACGGTGAAAAGTCCCTCAAGTGTTTCGTCTACCGTGGTGGTGGGGAGCTTCGTTTTTGCAACGACCGTTCCGTTTTCGTCACCGATGACGACCGCGCATTTCGTTCCTCCGATATCAAAGCCGAGATAAAAGCTCATATTAGTCACCTGCCTATTTTGTTTTTTTGTGTATTTGAGTCTTAGTCGCTTGTCTGTAACGCGCATATCGGCGTACCGACACTTAAATTATAGCAAAACCCCACCGTTTGTCAAGCTGAAACTCAAAGATATACCACGACAATTCAGAAAAGTGTGTGGTGCCGGGAGTTGAGGAGGGGTTCGTGGAGATCTTTCGAAAAAGGCCTCCACGATCGTTCTTTTTTTCCGAAAGTATATGCTGTAGCTGTTTTTTTACACATCGGTCACTTGAAAAAAGAGTCGTATTATGCTATACTTGTGATAATATGAAACGTTTTCGAAGCAAACATATCTTTTCACGAAAGGGTCTTCTATGAACAACAATGCTTACATCGAACGAACGTATCGAAAATTTCAAAGTGCAGTCGAGCTTTACGCAGGACACATCCTCTGCCCTGTCTTAAAGACCGAGTCCGTACTCGCGCTCGAGACTGCGGAGCATCTGCGTGTGCCGCCGTCCGACGTCGATATGCACGAGATCGCGCCCGGGTACATCTGGGGCGCGGAATACTCGAACCTTTGGATAAAGACCTCTGTCACCGTTCCGTCCGAGGCTGACGGTGAGATATTCTGTGCTATTCCCGACGTGAACGCGGTCGAGGTGCTGTGCTTCAAGGACGGAAAGCCCTCCGGTATCATAAACTCGAAGAACCGCTTCGTGGGCGGCGACCATTCGTTCATGTTCGTCTCTCCGAATGCAAGAGCCGGTGAGAGCTTCGAGCTTGCGTTCGAATGCTATGCAGGTCATTTCTGTGCCGGTACACAGCCGTATGAGCGTTACGGAAACGATAACGATACCTCCGACTACAGGCGTCCCTACGGCGGTGTAACGTTCTACGTTATCGACAAGGCGGTACGCGACTGTGTCTTCGATCTCGCGACCGTTTTGCAGATGGCTCATCTCCCCTCCGACGATTTTCTCGCGCTCAAGGCTCACGAGGCTCTGATGTCCGCGTTTCCGTATCTCATACAGGATACGCTCTCCGCGACCGATGAGGAGCTGCGTGAGTCCTGCCGCAGGATGAGTGAGTGCTTCGCGCCGGCTCTCGAAAAGTCGCACGGCGACCGCTCACGCGGTGAGATCGGCGTTATCGGACATTCTCACATGGACACGGCGTGGCTCTGGCCCGTCTCCGAGACGATACGCAAATGTGCGCGTACCTATTCGCAGGCTCTGACTCTCATGGATATGTACCCCGAGTACACCTTCATGCAGTCCTCCGCGCTCCACCTCGACTGGATGCGTGAATATTACCCCGACATATTCGAGGGCATACGTCGTCGTGTTGCGGAGGGTCGCTACGAGCCGAACGGCGGTGTATGGGTCGAATGCGACTGCAACATCACCGGTGGTGAGGCTATGATACGTCAGTTCCTGTACGGTCAGCGGTTCACCGAAAAATACCTCGGCTATCGCTCCGACTCGTTCTGGCTTCCCGACACGTTCGGCTACAATGCGGCGATACCGCAGATCATGCAGGGTTCGGGGGTCAAGTATTTCTACACGACAAAGATGAGCTGGAACGACCTGAACGTCTTCCCTGCCGACACGTTCATCTGGCGCGGCATCGACGGCTCGGAGGTCATAACTCACCTCAATCGTATGCACCTCATACCCGACGTTGCGACCCTCATGGGTGCGGTCGGTGAGATACGTGACAAAAAGTCCAATTCGCGCCGTCTGGCGGCTTACGGCTTCGGTGACGGAGGCGGCGGTCCGACCTACGGAATGCTCGAATTCCTAAAGCGTGTGACCGACGTCGAGGGTCTTCCCGAGATACACCCGACGACTGCCTCCGAATATATGCGTGTGCTTGAGGAGAAGCGTGACAGTCTCCCCGTATTCGACGGTGAGCTGTATCTCGAGTTCCATCGCGGCACTCTGACACAGATGCACGACGTAAAGCGGAACGACCGTCTCGCGGAGATCGCACTCAAGCACCTGGAGCTGTTCAACGTTCTCTCGGGAGAGGAAACGGACGAGCGTCACGACGAGCTTTACAAGACATTACTTCGCAATCAGTTCCACGACATACTCCCGGGAACGTCCATTCCGAAGGTATACGAGGTCACGGGACAGGAGATGCGCGCTCTCCTTGCGGAGGCACGTGAGCTGACGGCAGCTCATGCCGCACGTCTCACCGAAGGATGTGACGGTGTACTGTCGGTATACAATCCCCTCTCGTTCGAGAGATCCGGCGTTATCGAGCTTGACGGTCGCCTCGGTATCGAGGGAAGACCCGCACAGGTCTACACCGACATGGACGGCAACGAAAGGACCGCGATACAGGCAGTCATCCCTGCTATGTCCGCGATCACGCTCACAAAGGTCGAGCCGACCTCTGCCGAGAGAGTATTCCCGACCTTTGAGGCAGACGGCAACGTTCTGACGACACCTTATTATAAGGTAGTCTTTGACGAGAACGGCTACATCGCTTCCCTCTTTGACCTTCGTGTCGAGCGTGAGGTGAAGCGTGAGGGCGGTGCGTCTCTCGGTGTACTCTGGTGCGGTGAGGATATGCCGACCGCCTACGACAACTGGGAGATCGAGGACGATATCTTCAAGAAGCTCCTCCCCGTAACGAAGCTCCTTTCACGTGAAGTTGTCTCCGACGGTGCGGTCGAATACCGTATACGCTCCGTATACTCGATAGGTCGTGCATCCACGGCGACCGTTGACACGGTCTTCTATGCCGGAGATCCGCGTATCGACTATCAGATGAAGCTCGACTGGAACGAACGTCACACCCTCTTAAAGGTCGGCTTTGACGTGAATATCCGCGCAAGCACCGTAAAGAACGAGATACAGTTCGGTCATGTCGAGCGTCCCACCACACGTAATTCCTCACTCGAGGCGGCAAAGTTCGAGGTATGCAATCACAAGTGGTCCGATATGTCCGAGAGCCGCTACGGTGTCGCGATACTCAACGACTGCAAGTACGGTATCTCCGCAGAGGGCTCTGATATGCGCCTCACGCTCCATCGCGGCGGCTGTCGTCCCGATATGTCGGGAGACCGCGGCGTACACTACATGACGTATTCGCTCCTTCCGCACGTCGGTGCGTTCTCCGCAGAGACGGTCGTTCATCCGGCATACGTACTGAACGAGCCTGTCCTCATCGTTGACGGCAAGCTGAACGCGCCCTCGCTATTCTCCGTTTC
This sequence comes from uncultured Ruminococcus sp., assembly GCA_964431775.1. Classification (GTDB taxonomy): domain Bacteria; phylum Bacillota; class Clostridia; order Oscillospirales; family CAG-272; genus UMGS1696. The sequence goes on from CAYSKU010000009.1 coordinate 5,461, forward strand.
CGCGCCGAACGTTATCTGTGAGGCGGTGAAGAACGCCGAGGATGTGGCTGATGCGTATGTCATCCGTCTGTACGAATGTGAACGAAATCTAACGAACTGCACGATAACGCTCGGTAATGTAAAGAGCGTTCGCCGCACGAATATGCTCGAGGAAACGATAGAGGAGCTTCCTCTCGAAAACGGCAGGGTACGTCTTACGTTCAAGCCGTTCGAGATAGTCACGCTCCTTGTGGAACGATAAAACAGGTATCGGACACCGGAGGGTATCGAGTACCGTTCGGTGTCCGGATACGAAAAGGAGCCTTATGAAGGACACAACCAAGAAAAAGAGCGGTCTGCGTATCGTACTGATCGCGCTCGGTATACTGCTGCTCCTCCTGCTCCTCGCAGTGGGGATCGTCATATTCACGCTCGTCCACAAATACACCACGACCTCATATGAGACTGTTGAGACGGTCGAGCGTGAGGACGAATACGTCATGCCCGAATATCCCGAGGTAGTGATCGATCACGAGGGCATATGGGAGGAGGGCGTTGACAACGTATTCCCTCCCGAGGTCGAAACGGTCGAGACTCCGGAGGCGGAGGTCGCGGAAACGGAGGTCGATATTCCCGAAACGGAGGCTGTCGAGACGGAGGAGGAGACGGAGGTCGCTCCCGAAGCTCCCGAGGTCATCGATAAGGCGGTCGAGCCTGCCGAGACCCTCGCGGCGGTAGTGAACACGCCCTCCACGGGTGCAGCATACACCGCGCCGTCGAACCCGAACGCTTCGTTCGCAAATTCCGAGAATGCGGTCAGCGTTTACGGAAAGACCCCCATCTACAAGGTCGCGCAGAAGGACAAGAACATAATAAACATACTCGCAATGGGGACGGACACACGTGACGTTACCGCCGACCGCGGTCGAAGTGACACTATGATCGTCTTCTCCTACAACAAAAAGACCGGAAGCGTAAAGCTGACCTCACTTCTGCGTGACTCGCTCATCCCGATCGAGGGTCACGGCTGGAACCGTATAAACACCGCCTACTTCTTCGGGGGAGTCGGACTTGCGATCAACACGGTGAATCAGCTGTACGGTCTCGACATACAGAATTTTGTCGTTATAGATTTCAACGGCACGAAGAACTTTATAGACTACATAGGCGGCGTTGACATAACGCTGACTCCCGAGGAGGCAGAGCTATACAGTCTCTACACCGGTACCACTATCTCCCCGGGACTCAATCACATGGGAAGTGAGCTTGCTCTTATGCATATGCGTAACCGCACCATCGGAAACGACTTCGGTCGTACCGCACGTCAGAGAGACACACTGACCGCCGTCATACGTCAGATAGCCTCAAAAAATTCCGTCACGGAGCTGTACGATGTGATCGACTATGCGTTCTCCCTTGTGAAGACGAACCTTTCCGTGACCGATCTCGTCTCCATCGGAACGTCGCTCCTCTCGAACGCTTCGAGCTTGCAGATAGAGTCGGAGAACGTTCCCTTTGACGATGCGTATCAGTTCGCATGGTACAACGGTATGTCGATAATCTCCTACGACATCGCCTCGGCGGCGGCTCGTCTGAACAGCTTTATCTACGGTGACTGAGACTGACAAGTGAACGCACGCTGCGGCAGAGCCTATCCGCGACATGGGTGAGGCACATTCCGAGGAGCGCGCCGGAGGTATTTGCTATGACGTCATCGCACTCGGTCTCGCCGAGCCTCCAAGACCACTGTGCGGCTTCTACCATGACACTGAGTCCGAGTGCGAAGCCGAGAGTCAGTGCAAGTCTCACGGCAAAAGAAAGCTGCTTTGGCAAAAGCTCCGGCAAGACGAAGCCGCACGGTGTGAACAGCAGGACGTTCATCCAAAACGAGCGAAGAATCTCGTCGTTCACGCCGTCAAGGTACATCTTAAGCTGACGAAACGGCATGAGGTATACACGTGTCTCCGTCCCGAAGGAGCGTGAGAGTACGGTCAGCTCAAGCACCGTATATAGCCATGCGGCAAACAGCACCGCGCAGAGTATGCGAAGTACTCTCCTGCCGGACAGGAGGGTACGCAGCATCTGCCACAGTGCAAGTGCGATGAGCAGAAAAAATATCGTATATGATATCGGAAGCGCGTAGATCGCTCTATACATGAGTTTCTCCGTTCGTTTTACGTTTTTTTGATGGTCTACTTAATTATACCACCTATCGCACACGGTGTCTATAGATTTTTGTCTTATGCAGACAGCACGTTTTTGCGAACGGACGTGGGAAATACCATCTCTACGCTCCACACTTTTCCCCCCTCGCGGGATGTCTTGCAGCCTAAGCTTACTATGTCTGCGGTGACACGCCGCCGGCTCGGGCGACCTGCCCTATTTACTGATGATATCCTACGTACTTTTGATACAAAAGGTCGTTCATATTTTGTTGACAAACCCTGTCACCTGTGTTATAATGTAACACAGTGTATTTTTATGGGCAAACGCCTATAATGACCCGCACCTTTTGGGTATATGTGTGCGGGAGTACGATCAAAAATCTTAATATTCCAGGGTCGAATACATAATGAATCTTCCATCCATTCATACTGTCAAGCCTACCTACAGAAAGATACAGCTCTATCTTTTAGATGCAGCGATAGTGCTTTGTGCCTTTCTTTTCTCCTACTCCTGCTATGTACTGTCCGCCCATCCGAGGCTCGACCTCCTTCGTCTTTTGTTCGAGCTCGTCACGGTGCTTGCCGTTCACGTCATCGCCGCATTGCTCTGTCACGTGAACAACATAATCTGGCGGTACGCGGGCGGTCATGAGTATCTGTTCCTGCTCAGTATATCCGCACTCAGCGGAACATCTGCCTGTGTTCTCGTGATGTTCCTGTTCCACAACAGCATACCGATAGTCTATTACCTTGTCGGAGAGACCATCACGGCAACGCTCCTCGTTCTCTCACGTATACTGTACCGTGAGCTGTGCAGCTACAAGGATCATTACCCGTACGAACCCGATGCAAAGCGTCTCCTGATAGTCGGTGCAGGCTCTGCCGGCTCACGTCTCCTCGAGGAGATACGTCATAACCCCTCCTGCGGTCTTCTGCCTGTCGGCTTTATCGACAACAATCCGCAAAAGCTCCACCGTGAGATACAGGGGGTCAGCGTTCTCGGTACGCCGAATGAGCTTTACGAGATCTGTGAGCGTGAGCATATCGACATAATCTACCTTGCGATACCCTCCATCACGAACGAAAAGCGTGCGGAGATACTTGAGGAATGCTTGAAGACAAGCTGTGCGGTAAAGACCCTTCCGTTAGTCTCCGAGATCACAGACCGAAAGAATCTCATAAGCAGTCTTCGCCACATAACGCCCGAGGAGCTTCTCGGACGTGAGCCTATCGAGGTCGCGGATGCCGGTATCCTCGAGTTCGTCTGCGGTAAGACCGTCCTCATTACGGGCGGCGGCGGCTCGATCGGCTCGGAGATCTGCCGAAAGGTCGCTGCCAATCAGCCAAAGCGTCTCGTCATAATCGACGTTTACGAAAACAATGCCTACTCCATCCAGCAGGAGCTCATACGTAAGTACGACTCCGCGCTCGATCTTGAGGTATACATAGCGACTGTCTGCGATTTCAAAAAGATAAACGCGATATTCGCCGCCGAACGTCCCGATATCGTCATACACGCCGCCGCTCACAAGCACGTCCCCCTCATGGAGACCGTTCCCGACGAGGCGGTGAAGAACAACGTCTTCGGTACGTTCAACACCGTTATGGCGGCTCGCGGAAACAAGGTCGGAAAGATGATACTCATCTCCACAGACAAGGCGGTCAACCCGACGAACATAATGGGTGCGACAAAGCGTATGTGTGAGATGATAATACAGTACGCCGACACGATATCCCCCGATACTACCTTTGCGGCTGTTCGCTTCGGAAACGTCCTCGGCTCGAACGGCTCGGTCATACCACTCTTTAAGAAGCAGATCGAGGAGCATCACGACGTCACGGTCACGCACCCTGAGATGATACGGTATTTTATGACCATATCCGAGGCAAGTCAGCTCGTGCTTACCGCAAGTGCTATGGCAAACGGCGGTGAGATATTCGTCCTCGATATGGGCGAACCCGTGAAGATAGACGATCTCGCAAAGAACATGATACGTCTTGCCGGACTCACGCTCGGCAAGGACATAAATATACGGTACATCGGTCTTCGTCCGGGTGAAAAGCTCTACGAGGAGCTTCTCATGAGTGAGGAGGGCTTGAATCAGACCACGAACAAAAAGATATTCATCGGTCGCACGATCCCGATGGACTACGACGCCTTTATACGTCAGCTGAGTGAGCTTCACGATGTCGTTGAGGATCCCGAAAGCTCTCCTGCCGTTATCGAAAAGAAGATAATGGAGCTCGTCCCGACCTTCCACAGGACTCCGCAGGAGCCGCACGGTATCAAGCCGGACAAGCTCGACGACGATAGCTCCGACAATAATGGTAGCGTCAACGTAAACGACGGCGGCAGCTCTGCGGAGGAGGGCAAGGGCGCGCTTCGTGAGCTACAGGGAGTCGGCGAAAGATGATCGATATACACTGTCACATCCTCCCCGGGCTTGACGACGGTGCGTTTCACGATGCGGAGGCGTTGCAGATGGCGGCTCAGGCCTCGGCTGCGATGACTCGGTGCATGGTCTGCACTCCGCACGATCCGCCAAAGGGGGTATATCCCCTGCGCCGTCTTTTGGAGGTCTTTCACCACCTCTGCTCCCTTTTGCGAAGTGAGGGCATACCGCTGCGTCTGTTCCTCGGTCAGGAGATACTTCTCTCACGCGACTACCTAAAGGTCATAGACAAGCTGAAGCGCGGCTATCTGCTCACGATAAACCGTTCGGTCTATCCGCTCGTGGAGTTTCCCCCGACTGAGGGTGTCGCCTCGATGTGCAAGAAGCTCGATGCGCTGTGTGCGGAGGGCTTTTCGCCGATAGTCGCGCACCCGGAGCGTTACCGTCACATACAGGACTCTCCCGAGGAGGTACGCCGTCTGAAAAAGCACGGTGCGTTCTTGCAGCTCAACAAGGGCAGTCTCGAGGGTACGTTCGGTGAGGCGGCAGAGGCGACTGCACTGTACATACTTGATGCACGCCTGGCAGACGTTTTCGCAAGTGACGCGCACAGTCCGTATGTCCGAACGACCCCACTGCGTGACGTACACGAGTGGCTCGGTGAGCGTTACTCCACCGATTACGCAAATCTTCTTCTCAGGCAAAACCCGAAAAGCATCTTAAAAAACGCTCCCCTCGACAGGTCTGACAAATGATCGCGTTTGACCTACGGGCGGCTCGATGCGGTCGCCGAAAATACTTATTGATGTAGGAGTTTTTTGACTCAAATGAAAATTCTGCGTTACAGTGTAACAATCCTGTTCACGATCACGCTTGCGGTGTTCGTGCTGTTCAATATACGTCAGCTCGGTATGGACGACACCGTTCCGGTCATCACCATCGACGGTGAGCTTCTTGAGGTATCGATAGCCGCGACTGACACAGAGCTTATGAGCGGTGTATCCGCCTATGACGAAAAGGACGGAGACATCACAGACAAGGTCATAGTGGAATCGATCTCACGCTTCACCGAACCCGGGGTATCGATCGTCAAGTATGCCGTATGCGACAACGACGATCACGTATCCTCGGCTACGCGAAGGATCATTTACACAGACTACGCTCCTCCGCGCTTTACGCTGTCAAGCTCCCTCGTATTCGGCGTATCGCACAGCATCAACATCCGTAATCTGCTCGGTGCGACCGACTCGATAGACGGTGACATTTCGAAAAAGGTCATCATAACCGCAAGTGACTATTCGTCAAGCACGACCGGTATCTACACGATCTCCGCAAAGGTCACGAACAGCAAGGGCGACATGATCACCCTACAGCTTCCCGTATACGTTGAGGAGCTGAGTCTTGCAGCACCCGAGATAGCACTCGACAGCTATCTTCTCTATCTGAAGGTCGGTGACGAGTTCGATCCCGCGTCGGATCTTCTGTACGCAAGGGATCACGAGCAGAACGATCTGACCGCGAACGTTTCGCTCGACACGGATCTCGATCTCAGTCGTCCTGGAATGTACGAGGTACACTACCGCGTTTCCGATGCATACGAGAGAAAGGGTCACGCGATCCTGACCGTTATCGTTGAAGAATGACCTGCCGGAGGATCAATTTTAATGAATGAATTTGAAAACAACAATCAGCAGAGCGAATTTTCCTTTGAGCCGTACAGTCTCCTGCGTGACGTTATACAAAATCTCTGGGTCGTCGTGCTTGCCGCACTCATCGGTCTCATGGGCGTTCGTATCTGGAGCGAGAGCATATACACCCCGATGTACACGAGTACCGCGACTCTGCTCGTAAATCTGAAAAATTCAGCCTCATATTCGTACACGAACCTTGCTTCCTCCTCCGAGATGGCGCAGATATTCACGGGCGTTTTCGTTCAGCCTACGATGAAGAAGAATGCCGCGACCTATCTCGGTGTGGACGGCTTCGTCGGCGACATAACCTCGTCTGTGCTGACCGACACGAACATATTCACGGTGAGCGTCACCTCCCCCTCCCCCGAGACCTCGTACACCGAGCTGTGCGCGATACTCGAGGTCTATCCGGCGATATCGGAGTCGGTCTTCTCGGACTCCGTCATCGAGATAATGCGCTCCCCGAACCTTCCGGCTTCTCCGTCAAACTCTCTTACGGAGCAATACAAGACGATAACCGTCCTCGGCTGTGCCGGTATCGTCCTTGCGATAATAGTTTTCCTCTCGCTCATGCGTGACACTGTCAAGGATGAGCATTCGTTCCGTCGTCAGATAGATGCGCGGCTGTTCGGTACTGTGCTTCACGAGCGTTCGCACAAGACTTTCCGTGAGGTCTTGCAGCGTAAGAAGACCTCACTGCTCATCTCAAACGGCTACGCAAGCTTCGGCTTCACCGAAAATTATCACAAGATAGCGACAAAGCTTGAGTATATGCACCGTCACGAGAACGCGAAGATATTCCTCGTGACGAGCATCGGTGAGAACGAAGGCAAGTCCACAACGGCTGCAAACATCGCACTCGCGCTTGCCAACCGCGGAGGTCGCGTTGCACTTCTCGACATGGACTTCAAAAAGCCGGCTATACACAAGATCTTCGAGGTACGTCAGACCGGTACTCCCGACTTTGCCTCCCTTCTTGAGGGAAAGGTCTCGCTTAACGATCTCGTTTTCTATTCCTACAAAAACACAGGTCTCGATCTCGCGCTCAACCTGAAAAGCCATTCCGACTACGTAAACTGGATATACTCGGAGAACGTCACGAACATCTTTGAGCGTTTACGTCGGAGCGACGAATACGACTACATAATTATCGACACTCCTCCGCTTTCGGTCGCCGCGGACGTTTCCGCGCTCCTCCGTCTTGCGGACAAATCCCTGCTCGTCGTTCGTACAGACTGCGTTTACGCCGCAGACATAAACGACACCGTTCTCGCGCTCACCGAGGCTAACGACAATTTCGCCGGCTGTATCCTGAACGACATACACCGTGAGTTCTCGTTCCTCGGTCAGCTCGGTCTCGATGAGTCCGGCTATCACGGCTACTACGGTTATTATCACCACAGCTCAAAAAATAAGTAAAGGCATGGATCAAGTATGAACGCAACAAATTCTGCACATGATCAGAAAAAGAGCTCTGCCGAGGAGCCGGAGCTTATAGAGATACAGTTCCATGAGATATTTCGTGCCTTTGCGAAGTTCTGGTGGCTCTGTCTTCTGCTTATCGTCCTCTGCGGCGGTATAATGTTCTACAAAAGCTACATCTGCTTCACGCCGACCTATCAGTCCTCCGTAACCTTTACGGTACAGACTCAGGAGCCGGGGGTATCCGGTATGGGTATCACCTCCTACTCCTTCTCGTACAACCGTGCGGCGACGAATCAGCTCTCCTCTACGTTCCCGACCATCATAAAGAGCAACATCCTACAGGACGTTATCTGCAACGATCTCGGTCTGTCGTACTTCCCCTGTACCCTCTCTGCCTCCTCGGTCTCGGGAACCAATATGTTCACCATCACCGCGACAGGCTACGATGCACAGCTGACCTATGACGTTTTGCAGTCGGTCATCAAGAATTATCCTGCCGTTGCGGAATACGTCATCGGAAACACAGTACTGAACATTCTGAACGAGTCGGAGCTGCCGACCTCTCCGTCAAACAGGTTCGCGTACCGTCGTCAGGTATTAAAGGGTGCGCTGATCGGCTTCGCGCTCGGTCTCGTATGGGTAGTGCTTTACGCAACGTTCCGTCAGACCATACGTTCGCGAAAGGACATTCGTACCAAGCTGAATCAGCACTGTATCGGCGTTCTGCCGGAGGTAACGTTCCGAAAATACAACAAAAGGATAAACAAGACGATATCGTTGACCAACCCTCTCGTCGGTGAGAGCTACATGGAGGCTACTCGCGCTCTGCGAAACTCTCTGCTCACGTCCCTCGGTAACGATAAAAAGGTCATTCTCGTGACAAGTGCGGCTCCCGGGGAGGGTAAGACCTCAACGGCTACGAACCTTGCTTCGTCCCTTGCTATGATGCAGAAGAACGTTATCGTTGTGGATGCAGACCTCAGAAATCCGAACATCAATCAGAAGTTCCGTATCAACGGAAGCTCTCTCGGTGCAGACGATGTACATCGTGCAAAGATCACGAAGGTGCAGGTCAGTCACGAGCTGACCCTCTCTATCCTCAACTTCAACACGGCTCGCTACAAGATCTGGGACATTCTGAACGTTGAGTACCTCTCGGGTCTGTTCGCTCAGCTTCGTCAGAAGTACGACTACATAATCGTTGACACCTCCCCTCTCGGGATAACCTCCGAGCCGTCTGTCCTCGCGCAGGTCTCCGATGCTTCCCTGTTCGTCGTAAAGCAGGACACGATACGTATCTCGCGTCTGCTCTCGGTCATCGACACGCTTCTTTCGGCGAACATTCCGCTCCTCGGCTGTATACTAAACAGTGCAACGTCCGGCACGGGCAGCTACGGAAATCGTTACGGCTATCGCTACGGTTATCGTTACGGAAGCTACCATTACTCCTACGGTGAGAAGAAAAAGGGCGCGAAGAAGTGACCTTGACATAACTACAGAAAACGATAGAGGTGCTTTGTGATCGACATTCAAGCTGTTTTTATCGCACTGCTTCGCGCAGAGCTTTTACAGAGTGACACGCTTATCTGCCCCGACTCTGTAGAGGAAAATGAAATATCCGCAGAGGGGCTTGGACGCTCCGACGTTCTCGAGCCTCTCTGCCGTCTTGCCGCCGCCCACGACCTTACGCATATGGTCGGAGCGGCGTTATATCGTATGGGGGTACGCTGTGACGAGCCGTACACGACGTTATTCAAGAAGGCGCAGATACAGGCTATCGTCCGCTGTGAGCAGCTGAAATACGAGCTTTCGGCTATATCGTCCGTATTCGAGAGCTGCAAGCTGCGTTATATCCCGTTAAAGGGGTCGGTGCTTCGTGAATTTTATCCGAGAGCCGATATGCGAACGAGCTGTGATATCGACATTCTGATAGACGAAGGGTCTATCGACACTGCCGCCGAGGCTCTGGTCGAGCGTCTGGGCTACAAGCGCGGTAAGACCGGCTCGCACGATGTTGCGTTCACCGCACCCTCGGGAGTGTCGCTCGAGCTTCACTATACACTTATAGAAGAAAAAAGTGAGCCTCGGATACAGAGCGTTCTGTCCGAGGTATGGAGCTATGCTCACCCGACGTTCGAGGGGGCGTTCTGTCATCGTATGAAGCCGATATTTTTTAGGTACTATCATCTTGCACACATGGTGAAGCACTTCAAATACGGTGGCTGTGGTGTACGTCCGTTCATGGATCTTTGGGTACTCGAGCATCGTGCGCCGTCACTGTCGGAGGAGGAGCGGACGGAGCTGTCGGGGCTTTTACGTCGAAGTGACCTTGAGGTCTTTGCGGAGCGTGCCGCACGTTTATCGGAGGTATGGTTCTCCGGAGCTATACCGGACGAGCGTGAGGCAGAGCTGTTTTCGTCAATGACGGAATACCTCCTCTGCGGTGGGATATACGGAAGCACGGAGAACCGTGTGGCGGTCGGGCGGATGGAGAAGCGTGGTCGGTTATCCTATCTATGCTCACGCTTATTCCTGCCCTACGACACGTTAAAGTACGACTATCCGATGCTTGGGCGGCACCCTTCCCTACTGCCGTTTTACGAGGTACACCGTTGGTTCAGGCTATTCTCGGGTACTACTGTACGCCGCATAACGAGGGAGGTCAAGATAAACGGATCGATGACCTCGGAGGAGCGTTATGCGATGACGGAGATGTTTCGGAGACTTGGATTGAGGTAGGGGGAGAGGGGATGGAAGAATATCTCGGACACATTGCGCCCGACGGTCGGGTGCAGACGATAGCGGAGCATCTGTACGGAACTGCCGCGCTCTGTGGAGAATTCGCTTCACATTTCGAGGCACGTGAGCTTGGTGAGCTGGCAGGCATGACTCACGATATTGGAAAATACTCGAAGGAATTTCAGGCTCGTTTGAAAAACAACGGCAGGAGGGTCGATCATTCAACAGCAGGTGCGATCGAATGCTATAAACTGAAGCAGCCCCATGTCGCATATGCCGTTATCGGACATCACAGTGGTCTGCCTAATGGCGGAAGCAGTGACTCGACTAACGGTCGCACGTTCGTGGCACGTATGACCAGAGCGGCAAACGGAGAGCTTTGTGACTACTCTGCGTGGAAAGGTGATAACATAAAACTTCCGTCGGTCTCATCCACGAAATGGACGTTCAAAAATAATTATATGTGCTATTTCTTCGTGCGTATGCTCTACTCCTGCTTAGTCGATGCCGATTTTCTTGACACGGAGCGATTTATGCTTGGTGAGGCGTACACCACCGAGCAATACTCGGATATGGCAGAGCTTGACCATCGTCTCGAGACCTACGTCAGTGAAAAATGGTCTGTTCCGCGAAACGAGCTTGACCGATGGCGGTCGGCGATACTATCTTCCTGTATGGAGCGCGGAGCGAACGAGGTCTCGGAGCTTCTCACTCTTACTGTTCCGACAGGTGGCGGAAAGACTGTCGCCTCCCTCGCCTTCGCGCTGAAGCGCGCACTTCGTGCAGACTCGCCGAAGTGTCGCATAATATATGTTATTCCATACACCTCGATCATCGAACAAACCGCCGATGTTTTTCGTGAGATACTCGGAGAAGAAAATGTACTTGAGCATCACAGTGGTGTAGTCTACGACTCCGATGAGGAGCTTGACCGAAATGCTCTACAGCGTACAAGAGCTGTCGAAAACTGGGATGCGCCCATCATAGTCACCACCGCTGTACAGTTTTTTGAGTCACTGCACTCAAACCGCAGCTCAAAATGCCGAAAGCTACACAATATCGCGGACAGTGTAGTAATATTCGATGAAGCACAGATGCTTCCGCTCCCGTACCTCCGTCCGTGCGTACAGGCTATAGCACAGCTCATCGAGCATTACGGAGTCACAGCGGTACTGTGTACCGCTACGCAGCCCTCGCTTGGTAGATTCTTTACGGAGTATCTGCCGAACGTCATCCCACACGAGCTATGTCCCACGGAGCTTCGAGAGGCTGCGATATTCAAGCGTGTAACGTTCCGTCAAAAAGGTCGTATGTCAGCGGTCATGCTTGCGGATGAGCTGAACAGCTGTTCACAGGTATTATGTATCGTAAACAGTCGTGCGACCGCGCACGAGATCTACGAGCTGTTGAACGATGAAGACTCTGCGTTTCATCTCTCTACGTTGATGACTGCCGCCGATCGCAAGAGAACTCTTGCCGAGATCCGCGAAAGGCTTGATAACGGTCTGGACTGTCATTTGATCTCGACCTCTCTGATTGAAGCCGGAGTGGACATCGACTTTCCGACGGTATACCGTGAGGAAGCCGGTCTTGATTCGATCCTGCAAGCAGCAGGACGATGCAATCGTGAGGGAAAACGTGCGTTTACGGACAGCACGGTAGCTATATTCAGTCTCGGTCGAAAGCCGCCTGCCGTATTTGCTCATGCTATCGCCGCCGCCCGTTTGGTACAGGACAGCTACAGTGACCTTTCGGATGAAAAAGCGATACGTAAATATTTTAACGAGTTTCATAGGATCATAGATAAGGATGCTACCGATGTTCGTGGTATATCGAAGCAGTTAAACGATGGCGGTGCGCCTTATCAGACTATCGCAGAGCAATTCCATCTTATCGAAAACGATGTTCGAACCGTCTACATCCCACAATACGAGGGGGAAGCCCTTATAGAGCTATGTCGTTACGGCAAGCTCGACCGTTCGGTAATGCGTAAGCTCGGGCGATACGGGGTCTCCGTTTATGACGATCATTTCAAGGAGCTTTTCGCGGCACACGACATTGAGGCTGTGGCTGACGACATATTCGTACTGACGAACGATAAGCTATACGACCAAAAGACCGGACTGTCTCTCGCGGCAGACTTCGGCAAAGCAGATTTTATATAACGCAAAAGCAAGCTCCTCCGGCATTCCAAACGGAACACCGGAGGAGCTTGTCTGATAGAGCTGCTAATTTAAATTACTCTATATTTCAACCCACATCTGTATTACAGATGACAAATTTATATTACCGGTCACCGAGCAAACGAATTAAAGCGCATCGTTACGTTCTGCTGTCAGACTTTTCGCAGCCGTATGTCTCAACAGTCGCAAACACAGCTCTATCATTATACGACAATCAAAAATTGCAACGACGTTTGAACAGTCGAATAGGGAGTGACCGATGATACGGATCAATCCACACTCCCCGTGGGGGAGTGACCCGAGACCACATGGCAGCGCGGACTTGCCATGGCATTTCAATCCACACTCCCCGTGGGGGAGTGACCGGGGGTCGCATCGGCTTCGGCGTTCGTGCCGGATTTCAATCCACACTCCCCGTGGGGGAGTGACTTCCCCACACCGTTCAGCTCGTACCAAACGAGCGATTTCAATCCACACTCCCCGTGGGGGAGTGACCTCGTCATCGGCGGTCGGCAGAAAATACTTTCGGATTTCAATCCACACTCCCCGTGGGGGAGTGACGCCGCAGGATGAGCTTGAGCTTTTGCACGAGTGGTTATTTCAATCCACACTCCCCGTGGGGGAGTGACAGCAAAACTTCACAAAAAATATGAAGTTTCATTCATTGTAACTGACATATTCTCCGATCCGCTGTAGGTAGTCGGGAAGAGTGACACAGATCGCACAAAAAAGCTACACTGTCTTGGCACGATCTGTGCGCGAGCCTCCCCTACATATACCTGTTCGCTCTATCTTCGCGCAGTCTATACGAGCAACAGATCGTCCGGCATATACGTTTCACGACAGCCGAAATGCTCGATCTTTTTTTCGTAATTATTGCCGAGGTAGTAGAACCGAAGACTGTCCTTCTCTTTATCGATGATACCGAGCAGACGTGCTTGTAGCACCTTACACTGCGCGGCATCAAGCTTACATTCGAATACGGAATTCTGTACACGCTGACCGTAGTTCACGCATTGCTTGGCAATCCGGCGCAAACGTTTTTTACCTGCCGCAGTTTCGGTATTTACATCATATGTTATCAAAACGAGCATGGCTTCACCTCATTTCCACAAAAATGGTGGGTATGCATCAAGATCACCGCGCAGATACCTCGCAAGCAGGACAGACTGTACATACGGTATCATTCCCCATGCCAGCTTTTCCTCGAGATACGGATGCTTAAGAGTATCACGTTTCCGCTCCTGCCAGCTCTTCAAAAATGACTTACGTCCGTTTTCCGTTAACAGAACGGCACCTGTCGGCTGATAGTCAAAATCGTTTTCCTTGACGATACGGTCATTTATCAATGTCAGAACGAAGCGATCTGCCATACATGGGCGCAGCTCCTCCATAAGGTCGAGCGCAAGCGAGCTTCTTCCGGAACGATCACTGTGCATAAATCCCACATATGAGTCCAGACCGACACTTTCAAGTGCGGCGGAACAGTCACTTGCCAATAGGCTATAGGCAAAGGATAGCATTGCATTTACGGGATCGAGTGGCGGACGGCGATTTCTTCCCCGAAAAAAGAACGTTTCCTTTCGGCTTAAGATCATTTCGTCATACACCCCGAAATATACCGTAGCCGCCGCGCCTTCAAGACCGCGTAACGTCTCAAGCTCGGTACAATCACGTATCGCAACGAACGATTCCTTTAAATGGTTCGAGGCATTGGTGAGCCGCTCGGTATCGATACGCATACCATGATCGCGACGTGTACGTTCGATACTGTGTCTGGCATTATATACCTTCCCGAGTATCATGTTTTTCGCGATCTCACAGCTTTCCGCATCATTGTCCGCTACGCGATACTGCTTTCGACGGAGCAGAACGTTTCCGTTGCTCTCCCCCGTCACCCGTGCAAGAAATCTTCCGTTCGGTGTACAGAACGACAATGCGATATTCCGCTTGGCGCACGCTCCCATCAATGCCGGAGAGGCTCCCGCATATGAAAAGGATATGATACCTTGCAATGTGTGCAAAGGATATCTTGTAACTGTTTGACCGTCACGGTTCGCAAGGACATTTTCTCCCTCGAGCGACAGGTATATATCCTCTGAGGTGACGAATAACGTATTAAGAAGCTGCTTCATTCCGTTTCCTCCAGCACTGTGTCGATATACGCTCTGACAGACGTTTTACGAAGCAGCTTCGGTAAGCACAGCTCCTTAAGTGAGCAGGCGTTGCAGGACTTTGTCGGCTTTACCTTCGGCGTATGACCACGTGCGGCAAGCTCATGCATCTCATGCAGATAGTCGCGCACCGTCTGTCTCATTTCAGCCGAAAACTCGACCGTTTCACGGCGGCGCGTCTCACCGTAAAACAATGCTCCCTCCGAAATGTCACAGCACAGCATCTCCTCGAGACACATCGCTTGACCGCACAGCTGTAGACGGTCTGACATATTCTCCTTGGGACTTCCCTTTTTGTATTCTACGGGATACGGCCTCCACAGTCCATCCTTTCCGGAAAGAGGTATTCCGATTTCACCCCGGTGGTATTCAAGCACATCACACTGTCCCGAAACGCCGAGGCTTGCAGAATGTATGCTGACTCCGCGAAGGATATACAAGTCTCCGCGACTTTCGCGTAAAGATGTATCATGTGCCTTCTCGTGCATCAGGTCTCCTTCGACAGTGTGAAGATTTTCCTCCCACTGCCCTTCTATGTGTATCAACGCCCACTGACGTCGGCAGAACACAAAATGCTGTAGACCCGACAGCATGAGGTATTCATCCTCAGTATATCTCATGACATACGTGTACAGGTAACGCCCGACGGAATAGCCGCTTCGTCTACGGTAACCCTGTAATCACTGTAGGAACGTGCCGGAGAGCCGGCGTTTCTTGTACGCTCGATCTTGACGGTCTCAAACAGCTTATGCGCCGGCGCACATCCAAGCTCCGAATCGTGCTTGAATATTATCAGCTCGCGAACTGCCATCTTTCCACGTGCGGCAGAACGATCCGTTTCGAACATATTGAGGATAGCTTTCCACAGAAGCGCAAGGTCATCCTCCGAAAAGCCTGTGGTCTTTCGCGCAAGATTTGCGGAAACGTATCCCTCGCAACGGTACAGACCGTAGGGAATGATATACTTACGTCCCATCTCCGTTCCCTTCTTTTCGGCATCCTTTTCCGTAGTGATCGCCACACGTGTTATCGTGATCTCCTGCGGAACGACCGGTTCAACGCTTCGCGCAAAGCCAAGCTGTACCGGACCGCGCACCTGACCGCAATTCAAGTGTTCCTTGACAAACGTCGTCATGACGGCACCGAAGGTACGGATATCGTAAAAATTTTGGCACATCCAGTCACGTATCTTACGGTCAAGCTCGGGATCGTCCTTTTTCCTTCCCTTGATATCCTTTTCGTTGATACCGAGTCCTATATAAGCCTCATTGTCACTTCTGACGAGCGGAACGTTCTCCTTTATGTAGATACGATATCCCGGCTCGTCCTCCTTTACGGTCTCAACATAGTTTCTTATCTTGCGCTTGATACATACGTCTGTTACTATACTGCGACCTGTTTCGGGATCGATACGCGGCATATTTCCGGCATCCGGGTCGCCATTCGGATTTCCGTTCTCAACGTCAAAGATCGTGACAAATTCATAACGATTTCTTATTATTTCAGACATTTTCGGTATCCTCCTTCTGTTTCTTTGTGTAGAACGCAATGACTTGATGATAGTAGCCGAGCTGGAACGAACCCTGTTCGTGAAGTGTCATTCTTACGGGATACACCTCTACGAGCTTGTCCATGACCTCCTCACGTTCTCGCAGGAGCTTGAAGGCGTACTCCGGCTTATCTCTGAGTAGCTTTTTTATATGACTTTGTGACAGAGCTTCGAGCCTCGGGAATATCAATGCCGGAGTTGCGGAGGCAGAGCTGAAATATCTGTCCTTGACAGTAGAATTGAGCTCCGGGGATGCATCGGACTGTATTTTTTCGTATATCGCGAACAGTCGTCCGAGACAATACGGAACATAGTCGGTCTCGCGGTTCAGTGACACGGTCAATACCTCCTTTGGTACTTCTCTGTGTTCATTTTTCAGATAATATGCCTTGATGATAGCGGCACGTTCACGATCTATCCTGTGGTCTGCACGTATACGCAGCTCTATGCTGTTCAAGAGGGTCGTTGGATATCGAGTATCGGTGAGGACAGAACGTAGCACCGCACCCGACATATTCGGTGATGGGGCTTTGTCACGTGAGTTTTCGTTTACGGTCTCACGCAGCATATTCCAAACTGAAACTGTCACGTTGCTGTCGAAGGACGGTCGCGCTATCTCCATGCGGTCGTAGTGAGCCTGTACATTTCGCAGGAACGCACCAAATGTGTTTGCAAAAAAGAATCGTACCGAAAGACGCGCGGAGTTTGGCGTGATACCGAGAACATAGAACGTGCGGTTCGGGTCGAGATACGTATCGTTGAATTCTACGACCTCGCCGCGGAGCAGCTTCTGTATCTTATCGAATATCTCTTTATTCGAATAGTGCTTTTCTTCGCACTTAGAATCCTCGTTGGATGTCCCAAAAAGCTTGTCGCATATGCCCATAAGTTCGACGAAGAACACTTCCTTATATACAGGCTCAGCATCGTCTGCCCAAAAAAGCACCGTAGTATCACCGGCAAGGCGCGTCTCATTCTCTGTTGATCCATCGTCATCCGCTGTCGCATATGGTATTTTTCTTCCAAGAGAATTACGCAAAAGGACAGAATGCGTTTTGTCGGCGATCAGATAGTTCAGTGCG
>CAYSKU010000010.1:0-22561 GCA_964431775.1 uncultured Ruminococcus sp.
ATGAGCCTCCCTCCGGGAGGGAGGGGAACCGCGTTAGCGGTGGAAGGAGAGCGCGGGTCGGCTGAGACCGCAAGCAGTTATCGGCGCACTTTCAGCTATAGTTGAAAGACCTCCCACGACAATATTATTTGTACAGGATGCGGTCTGCTGAATCGGCTGAGACCGCAAGCAGACTTCGGCGCACTTTCAGCTATAGTTGAAAGACCTCCCACGACAATATTATTTTTGCAGGCTCGGGCGGTCTGACCTTTTGTATAGCTTGCTCCTTACGTTATTTTATTAAAAATAGATGTTCGGCAAAAGATGTTTATGTGACGGCTATCTGATAATTTTCCGTAGCACGTCACACATACATACACAACGATATCTCCAAGGTGATAAACATGACACAGACTTCACTCGACATCTCATCGAAGAGAACGCGCTCCGAATTCTGGCGCGGCTACGGCAGACTTCTCGTCACCGTTGCGTTCCAGAACGTCATAGTCTACGGAGTGAACCTTCTCGACAACATAATGATCGGACGATATTCGGAGCTTGCGCTCTCGGGCGTCTTCATCGTCAATCAGATACAGTTTCTCCTACAGATGATAATAAACAGCATCGCCGACGGTACGGTCGTCACCGCGTCACGTCACTGGGGTGAAAAAAATATCGCCGGTATCAAGCGTACCGCCGCGTTCGGACTGATATTCGGTCTGTCGATCTCGGGACTGCTGACCATACTCGCGCTTGCCGTGCCGAACGTCCTCCTCTCCGCACTGACCGATAAGCCGCACGTCATCGCGGAGGCAACGAAATACCTCCGTATCGTCTGCTTCTCCTACATATTCTTTGCCGCAACTCAGGTGCTTCTCGGTATGCTTCGCAGTGTCGAGACCGCCATGGTCGGCTTTGTCGCCTCCTGCGTCTCACTCGTTGTGAACTTTATATTCAACTATATGTTCATCTTCGGTAAGCTCGGCGCACCCGAAATGGGTATCGAGGGCGCGGCACTTGCTACCCTCATCGCACGTATCGCAGAGACCGCAGTCGTCATCGTGTATATCGCGTACTTTGACAAAAAGCTGCACGTCAAGGCGGTCGAGCTGTTCAGGACGGATCGTGAGTCGGTCGTCAAGTTCATGCGTGTGAGCCTTCCGGTGGTGCTGTCGGGAACGTCATGGGGCATCGCGATGGGCATACAGACCGCGATACTCGGACGACTCACCGATCCGGTCATCTCTGCGAACAGCATAGCCTCCACGGTATTCCAGATAATCTCCGTCTTCTCCTACGGCTCTGCGACCGCGACATCCATCATGATAGGCAAGACCATAGGTGAGGGACGTTCTCTTGACACCGAGGTACTGAAAAAGGAGCTTATGCACCGCGCACACCGTCTACAGCTCACGTTCCTTGCGATAGGTATTTTGACAGGTCTCGCGCTGTTCATCTTCAAGGACTTCATAATCGGCTTCTACAACATCACGCCGGAGACGCACACCCTTGCACTTCAATTCATGACCGTGCTGTCGATAACGGTCATCGGCTCATCGTATCAGGTGCCGTGTCTGACGGGCATCGTGCGCGGCGGCGGTGACACGAAGTTCGTGCTGTTCAACGACCTTGTATTCATGTGGGGCATCGTACTTCCGGCTTCTCTCGTTGCGGCATTCGTTCTCGAGCTGCCGCCGATCGTCATCTTCGTGTGTCTGAAAGCGGATCAGATACTGAAATGCTTCGTCGCGATAGTCAAGGTAAACTTCTGCAAATGGATGAAGAAGATATAAAATCAAAGGGAACGCCGCAGCGTTCCCTATCTTTTTTCCTTTACGTGCAGTCTGCATAGGACAAACGTTCTATAGACCAATCCTGCACCAATAACATTGTCGTGGGATATCTTTCGATCTCGACTGAAATAACGCCGATTCATGTCCGGCGGCTCAGCCGCCTCAGGTGCCTGCATCGATAAGCTTCAGTACAGGAGCTGCGTGAGACTCAACGCACTCCCTCGTGATCGTTACCTTCTTCACGTCCTTGCGTGAGGGAAGCTCGAACATAAGGTCGGTCATAGTCTCCTCGATGATGGAGCGAAGTCCTCGCGCACCCGTGTTCCGCTCTATCGCACGCTCCGCTATCGCACGTAACGCGCCGGAGTCAAACTCAAGCTCGACATCGTCCATCTCGAACAGCCTGCGATACTGCTTGACAAGACTGTTCTTCGGCTCGGACAGTATGCGGACGAGCGCGTCTGCATCCAGATTCTCAAGCCCGACTATCACCGGCAGACGACCGACCAGCTCCGGTATGATACCGTACTTCACTATGTCGTGCGCCGATACGTCCTTGAAGACTCCGTCTCGCAGCTTCTCCTCACGCTTCTTTATGTCTCCGCCAAAGCCGATGGAGGACTGTCCCTTCCTCTGCTCGATTATCTGCTCCAGATTATCAAACGCCCCGCCGCAGATAAAGAGGATGTTCTCCGTGTTTATCTGTATGAACTCCTGATTCGGGTGCTTGCGCCCTCCCTGCGGAGGTACGTTCGCGGTCGTTCCCTCGAGTATCTTCAAAAGTGCCTGCTGTACGCCCTCGCCCGATACGTCTCGGGTGATCGAACGGTTCTCACTGCGGCGCGATATCTTGTCGATCTCGTCAATGTAGATGATACCGCGCTCGGCTCTCTCGATGTCGTAGTCTGCCGCCTGAACGAGTCGGAGAAGGATGTTCTCAACGTCCTCGCCGACGTAGCCCGCCTCCGTGAGAGTAGTCGCATCGGCTATAGCAAACGGTACATTCAGGGTCTTCGCAAGAGTCTGTGCAAGGAACGTCTTACCTACACCGGTAGGTCCGATGAGCAGAACGTTGCTCTTCTGTATCTCGACCTCCTCGATCGGAGACGGAGCTCTCAGCGCGTCCTTCTTTTTCTTGTTGCCCGACTTCACCTTTTCATACTTTACTCTGGCATCGTGGGCAATCAGTCTCTTGTAGTGATTGTAGACCGCCACGGAAAGCGCGATCTTTGCTTTATCCTGCCCGATGATGTATTCGTCGAGCGTTTTCTTGATCTCAGCTGGAATGGGGAGTGCGGAACGCTCGAGCGGCGTGAACTCCTCCTCCTCGTTGAAATGATCGAAAATGATGTCGTTGCAGGCGTCTATGCACTTGTCGCATATATATATTCCGGTCGGGGACGGGATCAGAAATTCGACCTGATCCTCACCACGTCCGCAAAACGCACACGAGCGTTCTACACGCATACGCCCGCCTCCGTTACGAGTTGTCTGAGGCATAAATATTCCTTTCCGGTAAAGCTCCCACCGCACAATTCAAAGCTAAACTGCGCGGTCTCGCCTAAAAGATGTGCTTCCGAGGCTTACTTCGGTAGTGCGCCTCGCCTTACGGACGATGCTCGATGACCTTGTCGATAAGTCCGTATTCACGTGCGGCGTCGGCGGTCATGAAGTTGTCGCGCTCGGTGTCTGCCGCGATAACGTCGAGCGGCTTGCCGGTGTTCTTCGCAAGGATACCGTTCAAACGCTCACGTGTACGAAGGATATGCTCCGCCTGTATCTTTATGTCAGTCGCCTGACCCTGTGCGCCACCGAGGGGCTGATGTATCATTATCTCACTGTTCGGAAGCGCGAGACGCTTTCCCTTTGCACCGGACGAGAGCAGGAACGCACCCATCGATGCCGCCATACCTACGCAGATGGTGGATACATCGCACTTGATGAAATTCATAGTGTCATAGATCGCAAGTCCTGCGGAAACAGAGCCGCCGGGGCTGTTGATGTAAAGGCTTATATCCTTGTCGGGGTCTTCGGCTTCGAGGAAAAGGAGCTGCGCGACCACGAGAGAGGCGGTCGTGTCGTTCACCTCGTCCGCAAGGAAGACGATACGGTCATTGAGAAGACGTGAGTATATGTCAAACGAGCGT
The DNA here is from genome assembly GCA_964431775.1 of uncultured Ruminococcus sp. GTDB lineage: Bacteria > Bacillota > Clostridia > Oscillospirales > CAG-272 > UMGS1696. Next base: position 3,920 of record CAYSKU010000010.1, read on the forward strand.
TCTCCGCGATTTGTCTGCTGTACGACCATAGGAACTAATGCCATTATAATGTACCTCCGTTCATATTCAATAGGATGAATCGTTTTAGTTTGTTCAAATGGATAAAAAAGGTGGTATCGGGGATGACTCATCATGCTCGAAAGTCATCCCCGATAAAGCTCTATACTTACTTAAATGTTATGTCACTCGGCGTCGGCAGAGTCGGTCGTGTCATCCTCGGTCTTTTCTTCGACGTCGGTAACAACTGCCTTTTCGCGAACCAGCTCCATAGCCTTCTTGACCTTGAGATCCTCGGTGATAGCGGAGGCATCTACGAGCTCCTTGACGCGATCCTCTTCCATGCTGTACATTCCGGCAATGCGAGTGTACTCTTCCGCGATCTCCTCGTCGGAAACTGCGATACCCTCAAGCTCTGCGATCTTTTCGAGAGCGAGACGAGTCTTTACCTGACGCTCTGCGTCGGGTCTCATCTGCTTGCGGAGGGTGTCGAGGTCGAGACCTGTGTACTTGAAGTAGGTCTGGAGGTCGAGACCGTTCATGCGGAGACGGTTGTCGTAGTCGCGAACGAAGTTTTCGACCTCGTTATCGAACATACACTCCGGAATGTCCGCGTTCATCATCCCAACTATAGTAGTGCAAAGAGACTCATCGACCTTTGCATCAGCCTGCTTGCTCTGCTGCTCGGTCAGTTTTGCCAGTATGTCTGCCTTGTATTCATCGAGAGTGTCGAATTCGGAAACGTCCTTTGCGAACTCGTCATCGAGGGTGGGAAGCTCGTTGAACTTGATGGAGTTGAGCTTGCACTTGAAGGTAGCCTCCTTGCCCTTGAGGTTCTCTGCGTGATAGTCCTCGGGGAAGGTGACAACTACGTCAAACTCCTCGCCGATGCTGTGACCGACGATCTGCTCCTCGAAGCCGGGGATGAACGCGCCGGAGCCGAGCTTCAGCTCGTGACCCTCAGCCTTACCGCCTTCGAATGCAACGCCGTCAACGAAGCCGTCGAAATCGATGTTGGTGATATCCTCCATCTGTGCCGGACGGTCGGTGATCTCGAGCATACGGGAGTTACGGTTCTGTACCTTCTTGAGCTCGCTCTCGATCTCCTCGTCGGTCACCTTAACTACCGGACGTTCTGCCGAGATACCGAGATAATCGCTTATCTCCACCTCGGGCTTTACGAAGTAGGTCGCGCTGATAACGACACCGTTCTCGTCAACGGGCTGCTCGAGATCGAACTCGGGGCGGCTGACGATCTTGTCTTCGCAATCCTTCATAGCCTCGGCATATGCATCGGGAATGATCTCGTTGATCGCATCCTCGTAGAAGACCTCCTTACCGTACATCTTTTCTACGAGCGCACGGGGAGCCTTACCCTTACGGAAGCCGGGTATCGTAATGTTTTTGGAAGCCTTTTTGAAGACCTTATTGATGGCAGCTTCAAAGGCATCATGATCTACGCTGAATACGACCTTTTTCTGGTTTACAGCGATAGTTTCATTTGAAATGAGGGTCATCTCTGATGTTCTCCTTGAATTATATCCCATTAGATTTTATTATCACATAGCTTTTTATATTTTACAATTTTTTTGCCGTATTGTCAATGACTAATGAATAAAAGAATTTGAACATTTTGTGAACTATTGTCACCTGAGGCGGCTGGCAGTCATCGGGTCGGCTGAGCCGACTGGCGGACTTCGGCGTTAGTTCAGTTTAGGTTGAAAGATATCCCACGACAATATTATATGTGCAGATATGTCCACAGAACGTTTGTCCTATGCAGACCGCCGTCAGCCGACCGACTCTGCACAAACTCCACCCTCGTGGGATATCTCCCGACCCAAACTCACGTGTGCCGACTATGCCCGTCGCCTCAGGCGACTCAGACGACTAATGTTGGGTAGAAATCGAGCATATCGGCGGAGATGAGGTGCATATTTATACCCTCGTATTCGAATACAGACGGAATATTATACACACCGTGGATGTGACCGAAATAACAGTCCCTCGTTCCTCTCTGCTTCAATACCTCCACTATCGGTCGGCAGACAAAGTCACCGAAGACCGGCGGAAAATGCAGAAATACCGCCGTTCGTGCCTCCGGTGCTTCCTTACGCAGACGATCAGCCTCGTCAAAGGATATGCCGAGACGAAGACACTCTCTCGCAACGAGCTTTTCGTAGTCGGTCGGCATGGGAGTGTTCTGCAAACGCGGCTCGATGTACCACCCGCGTGACCCGACTACGAGCACGTCCTCCGCAAGGTGCGCGTTGTTGTGCAGAAGATCGAGGGTCTTTATCCCACCTGCCGCAAAGAACGCCTTCATCTTCGAAGCGGACGTCCACCAGTAGTCGTGATTGCCGCGCCCAAGGAGCTTTTTCTTCCCCGGCAGTGCATCGATGAACCGAAGATCCGCTTCCGCCTCCGCCATGTTCATCCCCCACGATATGTCACCCGGGATAACGACCGTGTCCTCCTCACCTACGAGCGCGCTCCACCTCCTCGCAAGCTTATCCGTGTGTCCCGTCCAGCGACTGCCGAACCTGTCCATCGGCTTGTTCACCGAATGTGCAAGGTGCAGGTCGGCTATTACCCAGACCGCCATTACAGAGCAAAAAGTCTCTTTCCCATGTCGGCAGGGTCTATGACCTCACTAAAACGGACGGGAAGGGTGAGCGGTGCGGTGAGAGGTGACGGTATCTCGGTCTTCGAGTATGCCGAAAGAAGCTCGAGAGGTGCGCGAACGTCATTTTCGTCAGTCAACGTGAGACCGAGTGCCGCGCATACGTCGGAGGCGAACTTGTACGGACTTGCAGTCGAGGCAACGAGCATCGGCAGAGCATCGCCGCTCTCACGCCTGTACTTTTCCGCACATCCCAGCCCGACTGCGGTGTGCGTATCGACCGCCACTCCGTACCGCTCGAACGTGTCACGTATGGTGCGGCGTGTCTCGTCGTCGGTCATGCTGTAGCCGGAGAAGACCTCACGCACGGTCGCCATGAGCGGCTCCGGCGCGGTGTAGCGTCCGTTCACGCGAAGCTCGTTCATAAGTCCGACGTTCTGCTCCGCACCTCCGCAGACCGCAAGGAGCCGTTCGAGATTGCTCGAGATGAGTATGTCCATAGACGGAGATATAGTCTTGTAGAACTCACGTGTGCGGTCGTAGACACCGGTGCTTATAAAGTCCGTCAGCACATCGTTGCTGTTTGAAGCACAGACGAGGTGCGCGATCGGTATGCCCATCTCACGTGCAAGGTACGCGGCAAAGATATTGCCGAAATTACCGGTCGGGACACAGACGTTCACGGGGGCGCCGAACGAAAGCCTTCCGCACGCGACAAGGTCGAGGTAGGCGGAAACGTAGTACACGATCTGCGGCGCAAGTCTGCCCCAGTTGATGGAGTTTGCACTTGAGAAGAAGAAGCCGCGCTCGTCTGCACGCTCGGCAAGCGCGGAGTCCGCGAATATCGCCTTTACTCCGTTCTGTGCATCGTCGAAGTTTCCGCGTACCGCGAGAACGTTGACGTTTGAGCCGAGCGTGGTCGTCATCTGTAGCTTCTGCATCCTGCTGACACCGTCGGCAGGGTAAAATACGGTGATACGCACACCGTCTACGTCCGCGTAGCCCTCAAGTGCGGCTTTTCCGGTATCGCCGGAGGTCGCAACGAGGATATGCGCGATCCGCTCTTCACCCGTCATACGAAGTGCGCGTGAGAGGAGACGGGGCATGAGCTGCAACGCCATATCCTTGAACGCGGCGGTCGGACCGTGCCACAGCTCGAGCATGAAGGTATCCTCGTCAAGCTGTCGCATAGGAGCTGCACCGCCGGAAACGATGCCCTCTCCGACACCCTCGGAGAAGCGTTCTGCCGAATATGCGGCGCGGCAGTCCTCAAGCAGCGCGGCGCGGTCGTAATCGTCGAGCAGGAGAGAGAGTATATATGCCGCACGGTCGGCGTAGGACATAACAAGAAGCGCATCTATATCGTCCTTTGTGAGGTGCGGCAGCTCACACGGGATGTAAAGACCGCCGTCCGGAGCAAGACCCTCCTTTATGGCAGTCGCGGACGAGACCGTATACGGCTGCTCGCGCACGTCGCGTGTACTTTTATAGCTTATCATAAAATAATGTTCCTTTCTGTAGCTTATCGATCTGTAGCCGTTTTGTCTTACGCAGACCGCACGTATTTGCAGTCGCCACTTGTGGCAACGCATGGACGGAGATAAAAACAAGGGTTGCGTAATGCTATATTTTGTCGTTTTCCTTGACTACCGTAGGGCGGTGGCTTGCTGCCGCCGAAGACGAACGATATAGTAGATACGAACCGTCAGCAGACCGATCCTGCACCAATTACCAAGTCTGCACCAATAATATTGTCGTGGGATATCGAACATTTTCGACTTCACGAACGCCGATGACTGCCTGTCGCCTCAGGCGACCCGATTCATGCGCGCAGCCTCAGGCTGCCTCAGGCTGCCTCAACCGCCCCTGTTGCCGCGGCGTGAGAATTTACCGATGCGGCGAACGGCGTTTTCAAGGTGGCGTATGTCGAGAACACGGTATACGTCACTGTACGGATCGGCATAGACCTCGATAACGTCTATGCGAACGAGCTTGTCGGTGACGTTCTCCGCTATGTACCGCTCCGCTCCCGAGATCAGCATCGCCCTCTTTCGCTCATCGACCGCCTCCGAGGGTACGCCGAACGGAGACGACCTGCCGGAGAGCTGTCGTCTGGTCTTTACCTCAACGAAGACAAGATACTCCTCGTTCTCGGCAACTATGTCTATCTCCGCACGTCCGAGACGAAGACCTCGATGAAGCACACGGTAGCCGTGCCTCGTAAGATACAGCGCGGCACTTTCCTCACCGAGCCGCCCGAGAGTCTGACTGTCTATCATACGCCGTCGTCATACTGCTCACGCTCGAGCTTCAAGCGTGCCGTTTCGAGCTTTTCGCGGTCGCGCTTCAAAAAGCCGAGGAACGACTGCCTGTGTATAGGACACGCACCCCTCATGTAGACCGCCAGCTTATGCTCCGCAGTCGGATAGCCCTTGTGCTTCGCGAAGCCGTAGCCCGGGTATTCCGCCTCGTACTCCGCACACATACGGTCTCTCGTGACCTTTGCAAGTATCGATGCCGCCGCTATCGACTGCGACAGCGCGTCACCGTGTACGACAGTGACGCTCTCCGTGCCAAAGTCCGTATTTCGGTTTCCGTCAACGAGGATGACGTCCGGCGACACACTGCGGCGCACGATATCGACCGCACGTCTCATCGCGGTAAGTGACGCCTCGAGAATGTTCAGCTCATCTATCTCGGCGGCAGTCGCCTCGGCGATACCGTAGGCAAGTGCGTTCTCGATTATAACGTCATAGAGATGCTCACGCTTCTTCTCCGAGAGCTTCTTCGAGTCGTCAAGTCCCTCGATGACCATACCCTCGGGAAGCACCACGGCGGCGGCAACGACAGAGCCTGCAAGAGGTCCTCGTCCTGCCTCGTCCGTTCCGCAGACCGTGCCGTAGCGTTTGGAAAAGTCCGCATCAAAGGCTGTGTCGATCATTTTTCGCTCTTACCTCCGTCAGGCAGCTCAAGGGTGATACGTCCGATCTTCGCTTCACGGAACTCGTCAAGCACCACGGCGGCGGCACGCTCCGTGTTCGGCTCACCTCCCGAAACGAGGAAGCCGCGCTTCCGCGCAACGGCGCAGAGCAGCTCGTACGGTGTGCATTCCGCAAGTGAAGCGGCATCGAGCTTGTACCTCGTGCAGAACAGCTCGGGAGCTGTCCCGTAAAGACGTGAGCAGAGCGCGGAGGCAAGCTCCTCAGTGTCGAGTATGTCATCCTTTATCGCACCGGTAAAGGCAAGGTTCTGACCGATCGTGTTATCCTCGAACTTCGGCCAGAGCACGCCCGGCATATCGAGAAGCTCGATACCGATATCCGTGCTGACCCACTGCTTCGTTCGGGTGACTCCGGGTCGATCCTCGACCTTTGTCCTTTTTCCACCGCTCAGACGGTTTATGAGAGAGGACTTTCCGACGTTCGGTATACCGACGAGCATGGCGCGGAGCTTACGTCCCTCCATGCCGCGACTTGCGTACCTCTCGAGCTTGTCCGAAAGCACCCGACGTATCGTCGGCGCGATCTCACGTACCCCCTCGCCCGTTATGACGTCAACGGCAAGCGCGGCGCAGGGGACGTTCCTCCCTGCCGCAAGCTCGGCGTAATACGTCCCCCAGCGGCGTGTCGCGGCAGGGTCGGCAAGGGACGCCTTTGTGAGGAGTATGAGTCTCGGCTTTGCTTCAACGAGGCGGTCAAGCTCGGGATTCTTCGAGCTCTTCGGTATACGTGCGTCAAGAAGCTCTATTACTATATCGACCTGTGAAAGGTTCTCGGTGATAAGGCGACGTGTCTTCGCCATATGCCCCGGGAACCACTGTATCGTCTGTGATGGCATTACGTTCTCCTTTGTTGATGATGTTTCGTCCCCACGTCACTTGAGCGGATCCTTAAATATCTCGAAGCGACCGAGGGGAAACAGACGTGCGTATGCCTTACCGACCACACAGCGTTTGTCGATCATACCGAGCTCCTTTGTGCGGCTGTCCGCCGAATGGTTTCGGTTGTCCCCCATGACGAATATCTCGTTCTCACCGACCGTCATCGGAAAGCTCCAGTCGGAGGTCAGTATACGGTCGTCCGCGATATAGCGGTACGGCTCCTCGACCACCTCACCGTCGATCGTGAGCGTCCATGTGGTGAAGTCTATATCGATGGTCTGCCCCTCCGTTGCGATGACACGCTTGACTATCGGTGCATCGTAGGGGGAGGCATCTATCTTATGGACTATCACGATATCTCCGGCAGTCGGCTCGTAGAGCAGATCGGAGACCACAAGGTACTCTCCGTCCGCAAGGGTCATGTCCATCGAGTGACCGTCAACTATATTAAGACGGCAGACGAACGCGAAGACGAGCATTATCGTGACCGTGACGAAGCCGAGCGTCTCAAGAAGCTCGTAGGCATCGGCGAGGATATCACGAAGCGTCCCCCTCTGCGGTGACTGTTCGGTATTCTGTGCGGCAGTATCGTTATTCATTATCGGCTTTTTCCTTCCTTATCGATCATGTATGAGAGCAGTGTGCTTCCGTCCGCTATGTGGTGACCGAGCGCGGCACAGCTCCTTTCCGTATACGTCTCGACACCGTGTGCCTCCACCCTCGGGTCGTACAGGAGGAACGGCACGGGATCGGAGGAATGTGTCCGTATCGCGATGGGGGTCGGGTGATCGGGCAGGACGAGTATACGGTAGTCGTCCCCACAGCCGCGGAGGTAGTCGAGTACGGGCGCGAGTATCTCACCGTCTATGTGCTCTATTGCCGAGACCTTGACCTCAGCCTCGCCGCGATGACCGCATTCGTCGGGTGCCTCGACGTGGACGTAAACGAAGTCGTAGCCGTCACGGAAGGCTTCGATCGCCGCCTCTGCCTTTCCCCTGTAGTTCGTTCTGTAGTTGCCTGTCGCGCCCTCGACCTCGATGACGGTGCAGCCGGCGCAGATACCGATACCCTTTATGAGATCGACTGCCGATATGATCGCCGCACGTACCCCCCATTTGTCGGAGAAGGACGGCAGAGCCGGCTTTTTGCCGGGACTCCAGAGCCACGGAGCGTTAGCCGGACGAAGTCCGCGCTCACGCCGTGCCTCGTTCACGGGATGATGCTCGAGTATCCGCGCACCCTCCCTCATATATTCGAGAAACGCCGCACCGCCGTTGTCGGTACGCGGCAGATATTCGCCGATCGCTCGTCCGATTATGTCGTGCGGACGCATGAACTCATAGGTCTCGTCCGCGTTCTCCCAGAGGAGGCAGTGGCGATAGCTGACACCTGTGTGCAGGACTCGACCGTCGAGCGGCAGAGCCTCGTTCAGTGCCTCAACGAGGAGCGCGGACTCCTCGGTCGTTATCTCGTCCGAGCTGTGATCTACAAGGATACGCTCCTCGTAGGTATCGGTATCCGCACTTCCGGAGAGAGTCACGAGGTTACAGCGGAGCGCGGTATCGGAGGGGGACATGGAAAGTCCGAGGCTCATCGCTTCGAGAGGAGAGCGACCCTTCGAGTAGGTACGAGGATCGTAGGAGAGTATCGCGAGATTTGCGGTATCGCTCTCGGGCACCATACCGTGCGGCACGTTCTGCACCGTTCCGCAGGTCGAGTGCAGAGCGAGGCTATCCATGGTCGGCTTATGCGCCGCCTCCATCGGGGTACGTTCACCGAGCACCGGTACGGGCGTATCTGCCATACCGTCGGGTATAAGGACGAAATATTTCATTTGTACACGACCTTTCGAGCTGACTCGTTATAGCTGCCGCCGATATTCGGTGATAGGATAAAGCTATATCGTGCGGCACAGTCAAGATATGATAATGTATTATTATATCACACTTCGACCGGACAGACAAGTGGGAGCAAAAAAACGGAGGGTGAAAAAGTAGCCAAAATTCGGAAGAATGGGGAGCGAAAATTCGCTGATTTTTCGGGTGAAATTTACCGAAAGCCCTTGCAATCCGCAGTGAAGTGTGATAAAATATCATACTGTATGATATTATCCGAATTGCGTACCCTCTCAGACGCAAGACGGATCGATCGGTCATCAAACCGTAAAAATTTGAAAAGGGAGAAAAAAATAATGCCTAATATCAAGTCTGCCAAGAAGCGTGTAAAGGTCATTTCCGTAAAGACCCTCCAGAACAAGATGTTCAAGAACCAGCTCCGCACCATCATCAAGAAGTTCAACGCAGCAGTTGAATCCGGTGACAAGGCTGTAGCAGAGGTCGCATACAAGGATGCAATAAAGAAGCTCGATCAGGCTGCCGCACGCGGTATCCTCCACAAGAACAACGTTGCTCACAAGAAGAGCCAGTTCACCCTCAAGCTCAACAACATGGGCAACTGAGTTGCCAAGCAGTCATCGGCGTTCGTGAAGTCGAGTAGTGGAGATATCCCACGACCATATCATCTGTGCAGAAGCACTCGAAGTCGCTTGAAGCGACAGGCAGTCATCGGCGGGCGGCTGAGCCGCCGGGCATGAATCGGTGTTCGTGAAGTCGAAACTGGGAGCTATCCCACGATGGTGACGTAGAGTGCAGACGCACCCGAAGTCGAATACGGAGGATGACCCACTTCCGTATCCCTTCGTCCGGCACGAGCTTGTTTCACAGTACCCAAAACCAAAAGGTGTAGCATGACATATGTCGCGCTACACCCTTTTTGTATTTTATATCTCCGCCGAGACGGCGTTCCTCCAATGCTCGATAGCGGTCGGCATATACGCTTCATCGTAGATACCGTGCAGGAACATATCTCCCGTGTAGCCGTACCTTTTCAGCATATGCGCCATATACGGAAAGTCCACTATGCCAAGCCCCGTGCCGCAGAAGTCGATACCGTCACCCTCACGTATATCCTTACCGTGTGCAACTACTATATCGTTGCCGAACAGCTCAAAGGCGTGAGCTATAGTGTCACGCACGTTCTCGGGATGTGCGCGACCGACATGGAACAGATTCGCACAGTCGAGTATCATCTTCAGTGAGTCCGAGCCGACCTCATCCATGACACGTCTGGCGTTTTCGGGGGTATCGATCACGTTTGCTGCCTCCGACTCTATCGCAAGTGTCACCTCGTGAAGCTCCGCTATCTCAACGGCACGCTTGACCGTGTCGAGCATATCGTTCCATGCTTCCTCGGAATCGTTATCGGGTGAATACGTCCACAAGTGCGCGGCGTTTCTCGTGCCGGAGCAAAGTGAGATATACTTCGCACCAAGTGCCTCGGCTGCCATCGCGAGATATTCAAAGCGTCTCAGCCCCTCCGCACGTACCTCCGCATCGGGATGCGCCATGTTGAACGTTCCGTTTATGACTTCAATGGGGAGCCTGTGTCGTCCGACATAGCGTTCGACCGCGTACATAGCGGCTACCGGAAGCCTGTCGGGTATCTCGATCTGACCGGTCGGCGTATATTCGCTCTCACGCAGTGAGGAGAACGCAAGCTGGATACAATCGAAGCCAAGCTCCTCTATTCGGGAGAGCAGCTCGTTCGCACAGAGCGGAGCCCTGCCCTCGACCTCAAAGTCGGTCGTGCAGATACCTGTCCTCATAAGCTATACCTCTCTTTCTTCGTTTTTGTATATTGCTGTTGTGGAATAATGGAAAACGTCCGACAGCTCGACAGACAAATTTGTACCAATAAAATTGTCGTGGGATCGCTTGCAGTCTCGACTTCACGAACGCCGATGACTGCTCGGCGGCTCAGCCGCCCTAAAATTCGATGTCGTTGAGGGTGATGTTGGGGCGCGAGGGAATGGAGGCTCTGTCTGCGGACGGAGCAGCGTCCGACTCGGGAGCGTCGGCATCGTCTATGCTTGCGGAGACGGAGCTGCGCGCTACGACAGCTACTATGTCCGAGAACGTCTTGTCGGGGTTCGTGTAGAGCAGATCGAGCAGTGTCACAAAATCTCGTATGATCTCACGCGGAGTTACCATAACGTCCGCTCCCGTCCGCTCGAGCGCGGTCGAGAGGAACGTCTTCATCTCCTCCTCCGTCACGCGAACGTCCCATCTGTGATACTCGCCGTGCAGTGCCGCCAGACGTATCACCAGCGCGTACAGCTCACTGTCGGACATACGCTTCAGACGTATCACGGGCTGCATCATGCTCTTCAGCTCACCGCCACCGAAGCGACCGTCCGCTAAGCGACTGCGTAACGCCTCATAGCTGAACAGACCTCTCCTGCTGTCCTCCAAAAACTGCGGAGTACCGCCCAAAACGATCATCAGCCCGGGTGCGCGTCCCTGCATCGTGTCGTTGAACATCGAAAGTATCTTCTCGTAGTTGTTCTCTCGTGAGATACGATTCGGTATCTTGTAGAGATTTACGCATTCGTCTATGTATACGCAAAGTCCGCTGTAGCCGGCAAGACGTGCGAACGCCGTCAACAGCTTCAGATAATCGTACCAGTTCTCATCGTTGATTATCGAGAGCGAACGTATGCCCAACGCCTGTCGTGCCTCCGTTCGGGTGTTGTATTCGCCGCGTAGCCACTTTATACAGGCAGACTGCCTCTCGACATCGTCCGTCAGCCATGCCCTGTAGTACTCGCGAAGCACCGTCGCAAATTCAAAGCCCCCAACGTCCGACTCGAGCTCACGCAGATCCTTCATTATGCGCCGCTCGAATTCGGCGTGATATGCCTCGGACTCCGCCGACATTCCGGCATCCGTCAGCTTCTCGCCGACCGAAACGAACCACTTTCCCAATATGACCGGCAGCGCACCGCCGTCCGGCGACGATTTGCAGGCTATGTTCTTTATAAGCTCACGATAGGTCGCAAGTCCGCTCCCACTGCCTCCCGACAGCTTGCGCTCGGGCGACAGGTCGGCATCCGCCGTTATAAAGCCGCGGTCGAGTGCGTAGCCGCGTGACAGCTGTATAAGAAAGCTCTTGCCCGAGCCGTAACGCCCGATTATGAACTTCATAGCTCCCTCGCCGTCCGCTACTCTGTCAAGTGATGTGACAAGAGACTCTATCTCGTCACCTCGTCCTATCGCGATGTACGGCGCACCGACACGCGGCACTACACCGCCCGATAAGGACGACAGCAGTGTCCCGAGTATCCTGCGCGGCACTCTTGCCGCAGCACCCGAGCTCGTCATTTTTTCATCCACGTTTCAACATCCTCTCTGTAATCCTCGATCATGCTGTAGCTTCCGTTATCCTCCTCAAGGATGATGTCCCCGAGAAGCTCTAAGAAATATGTGTTTATGCGATCCGCAAGCACTCCGTCGTATATCTGCTTCGAACGACAGAACTCGTGAAAGCCTCCGCGAAGTGCCGCCGATACTCCGTTCCTGACGAGCGTGTCTGCATCCCCTTCGAACGCTCCGTCCTCGACCCCCTCGGACTTCTTCGGCTCTGCGGTCTTTTCGGACTCTGCGGTCTTCGTACCCTCGTCCTTCTTTGCGGAGGACTTTTTCTCGGGTGCAGTCTCCGTCTCGACCGAGGGTGCATCCTCCGAGAACTCACCGTTTGTGAGCAGCTCGGTGTTCTGCCACGACTCACGCTCGATAGCGGCAGCCGTGTCGAGATCGAAGCCGGAGTCGCCGGACTCGTAATTTTTCAGGTAATCCTTCGGCATGTACCGATCCTCCGCACTGCGTGCCGTACTCTTCTGCGGCTTCTGCGGAAGCATCGGCGCGAAGTACGAGTCGATCGCCGCCATGTCCTCCGCCGACAGCGCATCAACACCGAGCTTCGCCTTGATCCCAAGGCAGAGACGGAGCTTGTTTTCGGCATACTTCACCATAGCCGTGACCGTCCGGCGTGTATCCGCGGAGCGTGTGAACGAGCAGAACTCAAGCTCGATATGTCTTTTCGTCTGTGAGGAGACCACCGCGCCGCAGTAGCTGTCCAGCGTCATACGGTAGGTCTTTTCGAGTGAGAAGACACCGCGTCTCGCAGCTATCGCGCTCCGCACTGCCGCGGCAATGGCACGGGGCATATGAAGCTCGAACGCCTCACGGTTCGCCTCGTACCAGCGACTGCGCTTGATATCGTAGTCGGACGAATTTTCGATAAGTATCCTCGCCAAAAGGAGCATATCCTCGTCGTCATCCGGCGAAAGGTCGCAGAAGAACTCCTTGAGCAGTGCCTTTGGCACGAGCTCGGGAAGTATCGGACGGAGAGACGCCGGTATCGGCAGGTCGTGTATCAGGCAATAATCGGGAAGCCACTCGCAGAGGTAGCCGTCCAGGCGCGGCTCGGACTCACGATAATGTATCCATATGTCAGCAAGCAGCTCCACACCGCGCTCCGGCGGTATGAGTGAGGGAAGGTTCAGTATCTCGTAGATATAGAGCTGGACATACGAGGGATCGCAGTGGGGATATCGGTCGTGACGGATATTCTCGCGCACCCAGCAATAGAAATCGAGCTGTGAGCGGCTCATGTGCGCGTACTGCGGAACGTATGAGAAATACTGTACCTCGGGAAGCTCCTCCGTATACGGAACGGAGGGGAGCGTAGTGTGTATACGCTCGGCGTTCTCCGTAAAGCGACTGTAGAAATCGATGTCGGAGTGCAGACAGCTTATGTCCACCCCATGTATCAGGAGACCGCCTCTCGAGTAGTGTACCGGCTTCGTCTCCTCGGCGGTATTCTTTTTCGGACTGCGGAAGCCGCCCTTGTTCGTGTACCGACCGGTGACGTAGCGTTCAGGCTCGTCACGAACGAGGGTCTTCCACACGGCAGGGGCAGTGGAGTCGTTGTCGTTGTTTGTTTTCTTGTCGGATACGGTCTGCCCGATAGGCTCGGCGCGGACGGCATCCTGTGACGTATCGGCACAGGACCCGCCGACTGCGGTCATCTCTGTACGCTCGGCGGCGAAGTCGGGCTTTTTGTACTTTCGGGGGCGTTTAACGTCAAGCTCCCAAAAGCCGTCCCTCTCCGATGACGCATTTGCGCTGTCGTGAGTGGGTGCATCGGGTGTGTCGTCGAAGTCGATATCGTTGATATCGATACGCTCAGGCGGCGTTTGTCTTTCTTTTTTCATTGAAGCTTGCTCTCCCGTCTACGGTATCTGTCGATCTGTGGCATTCTTTCGTTAATATACGATTATATCATACTTTCACTCTACTGTCAACGGGTCGGTTGAGCCGACACACGGACCTCGGCGTTCGTGAAGTTTGTGTGGGAAGATGACCCACGACAATGTTTATGTTGGAAACGCAGGCGTTCCCTTCATTATAGGAAAATGTTCGGTCTGCACAAGACATAAGGTCTGTAGACAGATCTGCACACATTACATTGTCGTGGGATGTCTTCCAACCTAAACTGAACGACCGCCGATGTCTGCTTGCGGCGTCACGCCGCCGCCGATTCATGCGCGCAGCCTCAGGCTGCCTCAGCCGACCAGAAAATTTCACAATGTTGTTTGAGTGAATTTTATAAAAACTATTGAATTTTTGCGTGAAATATATTAGAATTATGAGTATATTCACAACAGCTACGGAAAAGTCATACGTTTCTGCAAATCTATATTAGGAGCTACTTTAGATGAAAAAGTCAGCCTTACGCTTCCAAAGCTCGGTCTCTGCCGCCCTCGCGGCTCTGCTCCTCCTTTCCGGAAGCATGGTCTCCTGCGAAAAGACCTCACCTATCACACCAACTACCCAAGTCACCGATGCCGTCACCGATGCTTCCGACTCGGCTAACTCCGCCGACGATACCGCCGTCACGGAGAAAAAGCCGGACGGAACGGTGGACAGCGATGCCGAGAGCATAAACGGTATCACCATCCGCTCGGCGGCAGAGCTTACAAAGATCGGCTCGAGCGCGAAATACCCCCTCGACGGCGACTACGTCCTCGTTGCCGATATCGATCTCTCTACCATAACCAACTTCGCTCCCATCGGCGGCGCGGAGAGCGAATGCGGTATCGTCTCCGGTAAGAACGTCTTCACCGGTACGTTCGACGGACGAGGTCATACCATAGTCGGTCTCAAAATGACCGTCAGCAGCGACCGCCGCGTTCATGTGGGTCTCTTCGGCTCGGTCGGCTCGGATGATCCGAACGATCCGGCGATCGTAAAAAATATAGTCTTAAAGGACGTGAACGTCTCGGGTAATGCAAAAAGCTCCGCTACCTACGGCGTTCTCTGCGGTCAGGTCTCCGGTAACGCACTTATCTCAAATATCTCTATCCTATCCGGTACCCTGAATGTCGAGAACGGATCCGGCGATATCCTCGGTATCGGTACGCTCATCGGTCAGTGCCGTACCAAAACAGATACCGGCTGCTCAAACGAAACTATCCATATCTCAAATATATTCACCAATGTCGAGGTCACGGGCGACAATAACGGAAACGCCAACTATACGAGCGGTCTCATCGGTCGTATACGTGCCTCAAAGCTCGGCTCTCTCGTCAACGTCCTCCAGCTCGGCTCGGTAACGCACGAGGGCGGCTCCGGTAACGCCGTCACCACCGGTGACTCCGGCGTTAAAAAGCTCGAGAACGTCTACTACCTTACAGGTGTCGGAAAGGATCCGCTCGGTATAGGTCAGGCAAAGTCCTATGACTCCCTCTGCGGCGGCAACCTCCCCCTTGACGAGGAGTATTGGCATATCGAGGAGGGTCTCTACCCCCTCACCATCGACACCTACGAAAGTCCCCTCTTTACAGTTCTCGATTTCGTCGGTATCACCCTTGCGGACGGCGAGACCGCCGACCGGGTCGAGTCGAGCTTCAAGCTCGTTGACGAGGTCATGGGCAAAAGGATAACGTGGAAGTCGAGCGACGAGAGCATCATCCGTATAGACGGCGGTAACGCAGTCGTGACAAAGCCCGAGTTCGGCTACACGGACGTTACAGTCACCGCTCGTGCGGACGGTATCATGAAGTCCTTCGACCTGCGCGTGTTCTCCGGCGTGATCGGTCGTATCGAGCGTGACGGCGATACGCTCCGCGCCGTGAACTATCCCACGGGTCTTACCTATAAATGGATAGTCAAGAACGCCGCGACAGGCGCGACCGTAGGCACTGCCTCCGATACGGTCGGCGAATACAAGCTCACCTCAAAGGATGAGAACGGTATGGTAACGCTCAAGGTGGACGGCTACGATGATGCAGTCTACTACAACAGCAGTATACCCACCGTGTACGTCACCTCCGATACGGGCTACTACGACATCTCAAAGGGAGGCTATTCGACCGCGACCATGCAGGTCGTTACTACCTCCGAATACCCCGACACCCTCTATAACGGCAGTATCCAGATAAAGCTCCGCGGAAACTCGACCGCATATCAGTCAAAGCGTCCGTTCAGACTCAAGCTCGGCGAAAAGACCGATATGTTCGGTATGGGTGAGAGCAAGCACTGGTGTATGCTCGCGAACGTCTTCGACAGAACGAACCTCCGTAACAAGCTCTCCTACGACTTCGGTATGGAGCTTGGTCTCGTAGGCTGCGAATCCGTGTTCGTCAACCTGATATATAACGGCGAATACTACGGTATGTATCAGTTCACCGAAACGATACGTGCCGCCGAGGGTCGAGTCGAGATCTTCAACTGGGAGGAGGAAGCCGAGGACGTCGCAAAGGCTATCGCAAAGCAGGAGGGTCTGTCAAAATCCGAGCGTGACGCGCTCGAGAACAGACTGACCATGAATCTCTCGTGGGTGACCTCCGGTACGTTCGAGGGCTACACCATCTCCGATTACCGTGACACCTCGACCTACGATATCACGGGCGGCTACCTCATCGAGAACGATGCCTACTATGACGAGGTCTCGAAGTTCCGCACCGAGAACGACATGAAGCTCCAGCTCCAAAGCCCCGAATACCTCTACTCCAATAAGGAGATGAACGACTATCTCCAAAGCTACATTCAGTCCATGGAGGATGCTATCTACTCCCCGACACGCCTGAATTCCGAGGGCAAGCATTACTCCGAGTACATGGACGTTCCCTCGTTCATCGACTTCTGGATGGTCAACGAGGTCTTCAAGAACGTTGAGCTGCTGTTCAAGAGCTGCTATATGTATAAGGATATCGGCGGCGGTCTCATAACGTGGGGACCTATCTGGGATATGGACTGGGCAGCCGGAAATCACGTCAACCTCGGCGGCAACGGCGGAAAGTATAATACGTGGTGGCACAGTGAGAGCCAGGACAGAGAATACTGGTACCGCGCACTGTATAACGACCCCTGGTTCGTGCTCCTACTGTACGAGCGTTGGGGTGAGATACAGGACAAGATCGACGATATGCTGTTAGAACTTGAGGTGTGGAACGAAAAGCTCGCCGCACCGTCTGCGATAGATAACGACCGTTGGGGCTACGACTGGAGCTACGAAAAGGAGGTCAATACGTTCCGTCAGTGGATGCTCGACCGCCGTGCATGGATGAACGAGCAGATGAAGACACCGGAAACGCTCGTTGAGTCGTTCGGCTACTACACCGCCTCGAAGAATATCGGTATAACCGGTCTTTACGAGGGTGACGACTACTATGAGCTGCACATTACGATAAACGGCAACAAGATAAAGTCAGCCGATATGCTCGTAAACGGTCAGCTCGTCCGCACGATAGACGACATAAAGACGGGCGATCGTATCCGTATCGAAGCCTCCGAGCTTCGCGGCGCGGGACTGTATAATTCCGTTGAGCTTATCGCAAAGGATGAGAACGGCAATTATCTGACGATCCGCAAGCGTTCGGGACAGAACGGTGCCTCCGCTATGGAAGCGGACTATATATACCTGATGGGTAAATAAAGCAAAAACGGTCTTGTGCGACCTTGCCGCACAGGACCGTTTTACGTTGGTGTGGAGAGTGGAGAGTTTACGAAATTCTGTCCGCACAAATGAAATTGTCGTGGGATGTCGTGAAATTCCAACCGAAAGTGCGCCGATAATTGCGCGCAGCCTCAGGCTGCACAAATGAAATTGTCGTGGGATGTCGTGAAATTCCAACCGAAAGTGCGCCGATAATTGCGCGCAGCCTCAGGCTGCACAAATGAAATTGTCGTGGGATGTCGTGAAACTCCAACCGAAAGTGCGCCGATAATTGCTTGTCGGCTCAGCCGACCTCAGAACGCACAAATAATATTGTCGTGGGATGTCGTGCAGTTTAAGCTGAAAGTGCGCCGATGACTGCTTGTCGGCTCAGCCGACCTCAGCCGACCTCAGGTGTCGGGGGTGAGACCGAGACTGATGGTTATGGCGTTGTTTACGGCGTTCATCGTAGCCGGATCGAGATGACCCATCTTTTCGCCGAGGCGACGCTTGTCGATAGTACGTACTTGTTCGAGAAGGACGACGGAATCCTTTTGAAGACCGACACGGTCCGCGTATATGTCGATGTGCGTGGGGAGCTTCGTCTTGCCCACACGACTGGTGATCGCCGCCGCAATGACGGTGGGGCTGTACTTGTTGCCAACGTCGTTCTGCACGATCAGCACGGGTCGAACGCCGCCCTGCTCACTTCCGACCACGGGACTCAAGTCCGCGTAATAAATATCGCCCCGTTTTATCGTCATTTTGCTTCATTCCTTTCTTTCACGTAGGATGCTCCGCGCTTCCTCGCCTGTTTTGATCTTCATATTTTATGTTTTATGTTTTTGCGGTGTACGTTATGCCTGTGACCTGTGTCCGTGTCCATAGTATGGACAGTGTACCGTACTCTTAAACATCACGCCACAAGGTTTTGATATCGTATCGACAGTATATGCCAAAGTGGGGGAAATTGACAAAGTCGGCTGAGCCGACGGGCAGTCATCGGGTCGGCTGAGCCGACGGGCATAGTCGGCGTACATGAAGTCGAGGTTGAACGATATCCCACGACAATGTTATTGGTGCAAACTTGTCTACAGACTTTATGTCTTATGCAGACCGCACGGTGACTATAGACTTTATGTCTTATGCAGACCGCACGTAGAGGAAAAAGGTAGGGAACGCTGCGGCGTTCCCAAGATCTTATGTTCCTGTGAGGAACCGGCACACAAGGGGACTTGGTTGAAGCCCCCTTGTGAATTCCCCCAACCAGAGGCGTTCCCCCTCTGGACACCCCCTTTGCTTC
>CAYSKU010000011.1:0-1026 GCA_964431775.1 uncultured Ruminococcus sp.
GTACCGCTTGAACCACTGAGCCTTCGTATCGTCAACGAAGAACACGGTCGGCTCGGTATGATAGTCGGGAAAACGATATTCGGGATGACCCTCTCCGTCGGCACAGCTTCCCGAATACTGCGTCTGTATGTACATTATCCTTACGTCATCCCCCGCAAGAGCATCAAGCTCACGCCGAAGCTCACTTTCGTACATGAGGTCGTCACAGTCAACGACACAGAGTGCGGAGCGTTCGGTCGAAGAGTATATGCTCATTATACGCTCTGCCTTCGACATGGACAGAAGCTCCTCCGCGTTCATTACGTACTCCTCCTCGGTCGGAGGAGCGTAGGAATATATGTTCAGCTTACGTGCCGCCGTCACGGTACGGTTCACGAGGAACAGCTCGGTTATGTAGTCACAGCAGTCGGAGGTCATGGCGGTACGCTCACGAAGAGTCGTGATACGCTTCATGAAGCTCTTCTCCTCGTCCTGTAGGAAGACGTTCTGTGCAACGTTCTGCTGGGAGATCGACATATCCATCATGACTGCGGAGATATTGTTGTACTGCTTGACGAACCGCGTGAAATGTCCGAGGAGGTCGTAGCTCTCCGCTATGCCGTAATCTATGCCGATGACTATCAGCTCCGCCTGAGATACCTCGGCTCGAATGTCGTAGTACACCGCGTAGGTGTTTCCGCTCGGCACGAAGCTCTCGGCGTTAAGACGTGCGATAGGTGGGAACATGGTCTCGACACCGCGAGGCGTCAAAAACAAGATCGCCGACAGCTCAATGAGCAATATCGCCGACACGAACCCGATGATACGCCGTACTCTCGTTTTCATGCTCCGCCTCGATCTCAAATTCAAACAGTAGATATATGATATGTGACAGCACTCTGCTCATCTATTGTAACTGATTTCGAGCGCAAAATCAATATTTTTTTCAATTTTTCCACAGAAAAACCTTCCAATTTGTTTTGCGTAAAACGAGCCGTCAGCAGACCGATCCTGCACAAATGATATTGTCGTGGGATGTCGTTCGAT
>CAYSKU010000011.1:1126-3354 GCA_964431775.1 uncultured Ruminococcus sp.
CTAAACTGCAAGTGCGCCGATCCATGCCTGCGGTCTCAGACCGCCGTCAGCAGACCGATCCTGCACAAATGATATTGTCGTGGGGTGTCGTTCGATCTAAACTGCAAGTGCGCCGATCCATGCCTGCGGTCTCAGACCGCCGTCAGCAGACAGGCAAAAAAAGTTACAATTATTTATAATCTCGTGTGGAATTTTCATTTAGGATATGCTATAATGTAGGTCATATGTATTTATGTATTTTGAGTCTTATTTTTTTATCACCTCAGTATGAGTGACCCCCGAAAGGATATGCTATGCCAAGATATACCGAAAAGGCAGAAAAGCTCACCTTACCTGTCATACCGCTTCGCGGTCTCGTTGCTTTTCCGTCTATCCCCATAAATTTCGAGCTTGAACGTGAGCTTTCAAAGGCGGCTTGCCGTGCGGCTGAGTCCTCCGATATGTACGTATTCCTACTCACACAAAAGGAGCTGAACGTTGACGCGCCGGAAGCCTCGGATCTCTACGAGGTCGGCTGTGTCGCACGTATAAAGCAGACCCTCAAAAGACCCGACGGAAATATCCGCATCGTAGCCGAGGGTATGTGCCGCGGTACCGTCCTCTCTCTCCGTACCGATAAGGATCATCTGACCGCCGATATCCTCTCAAAGACAATGACAGCCGATACGTCTGTCCTCGACCTCCGCAGTGAGGCTCTGATCTCCGAAGCCCTCACCACCCTCGAGGAGATGATCCGCTATCTCCCCGGGCTTTCCGAGGACTTCACCACCGCCGCTGCATCTATAAAAAACCCCGGACTTCTTGCAGACTTTATCGCCTCCGGCGTCCTCGTCCGTTATCAGGACAAGGTGGAGGTGCTGAAGATGTACGACCCCGGTCTCAGAGTCGAAAAGCTCCTCCTCATCATGGAGAACGAGATAAAGCTTCTACAGACCGAGCTCGACATACACAAAAAGGTCAAAAAAGCCATAGACGATAATCAGCGCGAATATTACCTGCGTGAGCAGCTCCACGCCATCGAGGCGGAGCTCGGTATCGATGAGGATGCCGCCGAGTACACCAAAAAGATCGACTCCGCAAAGCTCCCCGAGGAGGTGCGTGAGGCTCTCAAAAAGGAGGTCGCAAAGCTCGCAAAGACCCCCGTCGGCTCACCCGACGCGGCAGTCATACGCGACTATCTCGACGTTTGTCTCGAAATACCATGGAACAAGCGCACACGTGACCGCTGTGACATAGATGCGGCACGACGCATACTTGACGCCGATCATGACGGTCTCGAAAAGATAAAGGATCGTATCATCGAGTTCCTGGCGGTCAAGCAGCTCAATCCCGAGCTCAAAAATCAGATACTCTGCTTCGTCGGACCTCCCGGAGTCGGTAAGACCTCACTCGCCGCCTCCATCGCACGTGCGATGAAGAGAAAATACGTCCGCGTGTCTCTCGGCGGTATCCGCGACGAGTCCGACATACGCGGTCACAGAAAGACCTACGTTGCCTCCATGCCGGGACGTATCGTGAACGCGCTCTCACAGTGCGGCTCGATGAATCCGGTCATGCTCCTTGACGAGGTCGATAAGATGTGCTCGGATGCTCACGGCGACCCTGCCTCCGCTCTCCTCGAGGTGCTTGACAGTGAGCAGAACAAGAGCTTCCGTGACCATTTCATAGAGCTTCCGGTCGATCTCTCCGAGTGTATGTTCATTGCCACGGCAAATACGCTCGATACCGTTCCGCGTCCCCTGATAGACCGTATGGAGGTCATCGAGCTGAACACCTATACCCCTGCCGAAAAGCTCGCTATCGCAAAGAACCACCTTCTCCCAAAGCAGCTCAAGCGTCACGGTCTCTCGCGCCGTACCCTCAAGATAAACGATGCTGCTCTGTCCGAGATCATCTCCGGCTACACCCGTGAGTCGGGTGTACGTAACCTCGAGCGTGAGATAGGCTCACTTTGCCGAAAGGTCGCACGTGTACTGGTCGAGGAGAAGCGCGGAAGCCTTACCGTTGACGTTCCCGACATCGCACGCCTTCTCGGAAAGCGTAGGTTCATCGATGACGCTATCCTACCCGCACCGACAGTCGGCGTGACGAACGGTCTCGCATACACTGAGGTCGGAGGAGACCTCCTGAAGGTCGAGGTGCTTCCCGTGGACGGTACCGGAAAGATAGAGCTTACCGGTACGCTCGGTGACGTTATGAAGGAGTCCGCGCACATCGCAGTCACCTAC
>CAYSKU010000011.1:3364-17895 GCA_964431775.1 uncultured Ruminococcus sp.
GTTCGGTATAGCCCCCGACTTCTACAAGACTAAGGATATACACATACACGTTCCCGAGGGCGCAGTCCCGAAGGACGGTCCGAGTGCCGGCGTTACCATGACGACCTCTCTCGTAAGCGCACTCTCCGGCATACCTGTACGCAGTGACATAGCCATGACAGGTGAGATAACCCTCACCGGACGTGTGCTTGCGATAGGCGGTCTTCGCGAAAAATCGACTGCCGCATACACGATGGGCATTCGCCGTATCCTCATTCCGCGTGACAATATGCGCGACATAGAGGAGCTTGACCGTATCGTTGCCGCCGAGGTGACCTTCGTTCCCTGCGATACGCTCGATGACGTGCTTCGTGAGGCTCTCGTCCGTGAGACGACCGTATGTGAATGTGAGACGCAGACCGAGGAGGTACGCACGTGTCACACGGTACGTGAGGAGAACGTTCCCTCCGCAGAGCTGCCGACCGCAC
Source organism: uncultured Ruminococcus sp. (assembly GCA_964431775.1). Lineage (GTDB taxonomy): Bacteria > Bacillota > Clostridia > Oscillospirales > CAG-272 > UMGS1696. Next base: position 3,832 of record CAYSKU010000011.1, read on the forward strand.
CGTCACCCGACCGTGTCTATACCACGGTCTCCCGTGAACAGGGGAGGTAAGCATGAAGCCGAACCTCAATAACGTCTCGCTTAAGATATCCGCAGGACTTCCGAAGCAGTTCCCTGCCGACCGTCTTCCGCAGGCGGCATTTTCGGGACGCTCGAACGTCGGAAAGAGCTCACTCATCAATTCCCTGCTCGGTCGAAAGTCGCTCGCACGTGTGAGCGGCGAACCCGGAAAGACCATAACCCTGAATTTTTACGATATCGACCGTAAGCTCTACCTCGTAGATCTGCCGGGCTACGGCTACGCAAAGCGTACCTTCGAGGACAAGCAGAGGTGGTCGGCTCTGACAGACGGCTACTTCACGAACAACAAAAATATCGACTCCGTCAAGCTCATATGTCAGCTTATCGACAGCCGTACAGGTCCGACGGAGGACGACTACAATATGCTCGAATACATGAGTGAGGTGGGACTGCCGCACATCATAGTCGCAACGAAGACCGACAAGCTCAACGCCGCAGAGCGTGACCGCTTCCTCTCGATCATCGCGGACGATGAGCTGACCGCCGACCTGCCGCTCATAATGTATTCCTCAAAGACCCACACGGGACGTGAATCCCTGTGGAAGCAGATATATTCCCACTGCGGAATATGAGATCGGAGCTGTAATGATACTACACGAAACCTATGACACGAACGAGCTCGGACATCTGACCATCGGCGGTCTCGATGCCGCATGGCTTGCCGAGACCTTCGGCACTCCGGCATATATACTTGATACCGATGCTGTCCGCAGGATGTGCCGCACGTACAAGGCGGCATTCGCGGAGGCGTTTGGAGGGGACTCCTGTCCGGTCTACGCCGGAAAGGCTCTCTGCTACAAGGGCATATACAGAATAATAGCCGAGGAGGGGCTTCTCGCGGACTGCGTATCCTCCGGTGAGCTGTACACCGTACACGCCGCCGGCTTCCCGATGGAGAACGTCTTCTTCCACGGGAACAACAAGACCGACGATGACCTCCGCTACGCACTCGACCTCGGTGTCGGTCACATAGTGGTCGATGGCATGGACGAGCTGTCGGCACTCGACCGTATCGCCTCCGAGCGCGGCGAAAGACCGCACATCCTCCTTCGTATAACCCCCGGTATCGATCCGCACACCCATCAGAAGATAATCACCGGAAACGTTGACTCGAAGTTCGGTATGGCTATCCTCACGGGACAGGCGTTCGAGTTCGTAAGAGCCGCACTTGAGGCGAAAAGCCTCTGTCTCGACGGCTTCCACTGTCACGTCGGCTCACAGATATTCGATATCGAGCCGTTCACGGAGGCTGCCGACATAATGCTCGCGTTCATCGCCAAGGTCGGCGGTGAGCTCGGCTATGCTCCGCGTATACTGAACCTCGGCGGCGGCTTCGGCGTTCGCTACGTTGAGTCAGACCCGATGATCGACTACGCCGCGAACGTCCGCGCACTCGGTGCGGAGATAGACAAGCTGTGTGCGGAATACCGTATCAGCCGTCCGACGATACTCATGGAGCCGGGTCGCTCTATAGTCGCCGCCGCAGGCTCAACTCTCTACACCTGTGGCTCAGTAAAGACAGTACGCGGCTTCAGAAGCTACGTTTCCGTTGACGGCGGTATGCCGGACGATCCGCGCTACGCGCTCTATCAGTCCTCGTACACCGTACTGAACGCAAGTCGTGCGACTGCCGAGGCTGACTTTGAATGCACCGTTGCCGGACGCTGCTGTGAGAGCGGAGACCTTCTTGCGGAGGGCATACGTCTTGCCGAGCCGAAGCGCGGTGACGTCATCGCCGTTCTCGTGACAGGTGCTTACAATTATTCTATGGCATCGAACTACAACCGTCTTCCCAGACCGCCGATAGTCGAGGTCTCGGGCGGACGTGCAACGCTTGCGGTACGCCGAGAGACCTTCGAGGATCTCGTCTCACGTGAGCTGTAACGACCGTAAACGACAGAAAATACCGCACAGGAGGCGATATCTTGTTCTCATCGATAACGGACAAGCTCGTTGAGCTTTTGTTCGTCATTCCGTGCGTTCTGTTCGCGCTGACCGTTCACGAGGTCTCCCACGGCTACATGGCGTACCGTCTCGGCGACCCGACGGCGCACAACATGGGACGACTGACACTGAATCCGCTTCGTCATCTTGACCCTATCGGAACGCTCTGCATTATACTGTTCCATTTCGGCTGGGCGCGTCCCGTCCCCATCAACGCACGGTACTTCAAAAAGCCGAAGCGCGACACCGCACTTACTGCCGCCGCAGGTCCGATCTCCAACTTCATCCTTGCGTTTCTCGGACTTCTCGTACAGGAGATACTTCTTGCGATATTCATACGTCATCCGGCTCGGGCGCAGTTCACCTTCAACCTGCAATCTGCCGCGCTGACACTGTTCTACTACTTCCACCTTTTGAATCTGTCCCTCGGACTGTTCAACCTTATCCCGATACCACCTCTCGACGGCTCACGTATCTTTCTCTCGATCCTGCCGCCGAAGTACTATTTCGGGGTCATGAAATACGAACGCTACATCCAGCTCGGACTTATGCTCCTCCTCTGGCTCGGCTTCCTTGACCGTCCGCTGTCATTTCTCGTGAACGCCGTGTCCGGTGGTATGCGTTTTCTGATCGAGCTGTTACCCTTTCTTTGATAGAAAGCTTTCCAAATGGAGACTATACAGTACAAGCTCGAGCAGTTCGAAGGACCACTTGAGCTTCTCCTCTCTCTCGTGACCAAGCACAAGATGGATATCGAGGACATCCCGATAGACGTTCTGTGCGACCAATACATGGCGTATATAAACGAAGCCTCACGCCTGAGCATAGAGCTTGCGTGTGAGTTTCTGTCTATGGCAAGTGAGCTTATGCTGATAAAGAGCAGGATGCTCCTTCCGCGCACCGACACGACGGTCGAGGATCCGCGTACCCCTCTCGTGAACGCACTTTCCGAATACAAAAAGGCAAAGCTTGCGGCATCGGAGCTTGCGGAGCGTTTCGCGGAATACGGCTCACGTATGGTAAAGGAGCCGGACGACATATCCCCCGACAGGACGTTCGTTGCGCCGCACCACGTTGAGCTTTTGCGTGCCGCGCTCCTGCACGCACTGTCGGAGTCGGGGACACGTGAGACCTCGTCCTCTGCCGCCGACACGTTCGAGCGGATAGTCCGCGCACCGCAGGTCTCGGTAAAGCTCGTGATCGGCTCACTGCTCGAACGTCTGAAGACGTCCGAGTCGCTCTACCTTGACACCTACTTTGCGCCGACCGAGCCGCGCTCGACGCTCATTGCAAAATTCATCGGCATACTGGAGCTTATAAAGTCGCACGTCATCGACCTTTCGGAGGATGACGAGACATGGCAGGGTGACGGTATAACCGACATGACATCACACGTAAGGATCACGCTCATCGCAGGTGAGGACGCGCTCTCCGCGACCTTACCGGAATGGGAGTAAACCGATCTATGGATATTGAGCATAAAACGACCGAACAGCTCCGGCTCGAGGATCGTACAGACACGACCGAGGAGCAATTTGCCATCATCGAGGCGTGTCTGTTCGCCGCCGGACACCCACTGAGCTACGAAAGGCTCGCCCTTGCTCTCGACGTATCGGAGAGCTACTGCCGCGATCTTGTGGAAAAGTTCGCATTTTTATACAACGACCGATCGATATTTCCGCGTGGGACGATCCTCGTGCGCTATCCCGACACCTGTCAGCTCTGCACGAGGGAGCAATACGGTGAGGAGATCAAGCTCGCGCTCGGCATAAAGCGCGGCGGCAATCTTTCGCAGTCCCTTCTCGAGACCCTCGCGATAATCGCGTACAATCAGCCGACGACACGTGCCTTTGTCGATACCGTTCGCGGAGTTGACTCGGGCTACGCCGTGGGCGCGCTCATCGAAAAAAAGCTGATCGAGCCGTGCGGCAGGCTCGACACCCCGGGACGTCCGACGTTATACAGGACGACCGAGGATTTTCTCCGCGTTTTCGGCATATCTTCCCCTGCGGAGCTTCCGTCTGTCTCCGTAAAGAGCGATACCGGTGAGACTGTCGAGATAAAGCCGAAGATAACGGAGAAAAAATAGCCCATCTGCGAAAGGAGGACGTCATATGATAATATTGAAGATACTTTTGTATATACTGCTCTTTATCCTCGCATTGGTCGGCGTACTCCTTACGCTACGGTTAAAGCTCTACATCACGATGACCGACCGTCTTTGTATTCGCGCAGGACTCGGACCGATAGTACTGACTCTCGTTCCGTCAAAGCGCAGGAAAGCCGTAGAGCTTCGTGACTTCACCTACGAAAAGCACGCGAAACGTCTGCGCCGTGAGAAGCGTAAGCGTGAGCGGCGCGTGGAGGCGGCAAAGAAGAAGAAGCTGCGTGAGCTATGCAAGAAGGCGGAGGAGGTCTCGGTCGATGAGGTCACTGAGGATGCGACTCCGAAGAAGCTGACCCTTGAAGCGATACTCGAGCTTGTGGAGTTCGTTCTTGATGAATTTCCGCGCTTCACCTCGTACATTCGGACGGAGGTACGGGAGCTTGACATTTCGGTCGCCGGACGTGATGCCGCGGACTGTGCGAAAAGGTACGGCATTATCGCGCAGCTGGTGAGCTATCTGTTCGAGCTTCTTGACGAACACACCTCGATGAAGCCGCTACGTCCCGGCTCTGTGGCGGTACGTGCGGATTTTCTCGCGGAGAAGACGGTCTACAGGATAGACCTACGCATACGTCTTAGGCTATTCTCGATAGTACGAGTCGGCTTCCACACCCTCGTATGGCTCATACGTTCAAAGCTACACAAGTGACCGTATGCGGCACAGAACAAGACATAAAAGACAAAATCTACAAACAAATGATCTCGGAGGAACATTATGCCTGAGAACAATTCCAACAAGCTCGGTGACATCACAAAGACGTCTCTTGAGTCAATACGTTCAATGCTTGACGCGAACACCATAGTTGGCGATCCCATCGAGACCGCAAGCGGTGTTTGCATAATCCCGATCTCGAAGATATCGGTCGGCTATGCCTCAGGCGGCGTAGACTACCTCAAGAAGGATGCGCCTGTCTCAAACGGCAAGCCTGTCTACAACAATTTCGGAGGAGGCGGCGGCACGGGCATTACGGTAACTCCCGTTGCGTTCCTCGTTGTCTCACCTGACGGAAACGTCAACATACTGAACGTGAACACACCTGTTACTCCTGCGCCTGCCGACTCCGTTTCGCAGGTGGTCGGCTTCCTCGAACGCTCCCCCGAGCTTATCGAGCGTATCAAGAGCGTTCTCTCCCGCAAAAACGAAGAAAACGACATCTAGTCGCCTGAGGCGACTGGCGGTCATCGGCGTTATTTCAGTCTAAATCGGAAGATATCCCACGACAATATTATTTGTGCAGACTTGTCTGCTGACAAGACGACTTAGCTGAACGTGAATAAGCCTCCCTCCGGGAGGGAGGGGAACCGCGCAAGCGGTGGAAGGAGAATGCGGTCGGCTGAGCCGACAGGCGATCATCGGGTCGCCTGAGGCGACTGGCGATCATCGGCGTTCGTGAAGCCGAAATTGCACGACATCCCACGAGGATATTGTGAAGTGCAGACCTATCCGCTGACGTATTTTTGTAAATATTCAAAATATATCCTCCCCAACTCTCTTGCATGACAGCTACGGTTACTGTGAATACTATCTTGCAGTGATATGTTCACGTAAAAAAACGAGTAACGGAGCTATTATGAAAAGGATCGGTCTGTTTTCCATACTCTCATGTGTTCTTCTTTTATGCATTCGTGTAGCCGCGACTGCACCCGAGGTATCGGCAAGCTCTGCCATACTGATAGAAGCGGACACAGGTGAAGTAATATTCGAAAAAAACGCAAACGAACGTCTTCCCATGGCAAGCACGACAAAAATAATGACAGCCGTAGTCGCACTCGAGGAGACGACCGCAGAAGATCTTTCGCGTACCGTTTCGGTCGCGGAGTCTGCCTGTGGGGTCGAGGGGTCGAGCATATATCTTACCCCGGGTGAGGAGCTGTCACTCGAGGAGCTTCTTTACGCTATGCTTCTCGAAAGTGCGAACGATGCGGCGGCGGCTATCGCCTGTGAGATCGCCGGAGGTGTGGAGGAATTTGCGGTACTGATGAACGATACTGCATCTCGTCTCGGGCTGTACGACACACATTTCACGAATCCGCACGGTCTCGACAACGAAGCGCATTACACGACCGCCTCCGACCTTGCACGTCTGACCGCCTACGCCATACAGAACGAGCATTTCCGCGAGATCGTCTCCACCTACAGGCACACGATACCGCAAAACGGTGACGAGGGCATTCGCGTACTGCTGAACCACAACAAGCTTCTCCGTATGTCGAAGGATGTGATCGGCGTAAAGACCGGCTTCACGAAAAAGAGCGGACGATGTCTCGTCTCTGCCGCAGAGCGTGACGGAGTCTCCGTCATAGCGGTGACGTTGAACGCGCCGGACGACTGGCATGACCACACACTGCTTCACGAGTACGGCTTCTCGAAATATCACACGGAGTCTCTTGCAAGGGTCGGTGACTTTACGTTTGAGATACCGTGTCCGAACGCACAAAACGGCTCTGTCACCGTTTCGAACACGGACGAGCTGTCCGTATGCTTAAAGAACGGTACAAAGGTAGAGGTCACGGTAGAAGCTCCGCACCTCATATTTCCCCCGATAAACGTCGGTGACAAGCTCGGACGTGTCGTATTTACGGTGGGGGACACGGTGCTCGGTGAGCTTCCGCTGTACGCAAAGACCTCGGCGGCTGAGGCAGCTGACGAGCGGTCGTTTGCAGAAAAGCTACGTGACAGGCTCATCGGATAAACAAAACAAAAAAGGTAGGCGCGTGAGCCATACCTTTACTACATTTTACACAACATGGACAAGATCAGACTACAGAAATTTATGAGCGAACAGGGACTTCTCTCCAGACGTTCGGCAGAAGCGGAGATATCCGCAGGACGTGTATCGATAAACGGTATCGTTGCCACACTCGGTGACAAGGTCGATCCGACTGTCGATGAGGTCGTCTGGGCAGGACGTCGTATCGCGCCGATAGCGCAGGGTGAGGAGAGAGCTCACACGTATATCCTGCTCAACAAGCCCGTTGACTACGTGACGACCCTTTCCGACGAAAAGGGACGGCGTACCATAGCCGAGCTTATCTCGGACGTTGGGACGAGGCTCTACCCTGTCGGACGGCTCGACCGTTATTCGTGCGGTCTTCTGCTCTGCACCGATGACGGTGAGCTGACGAACCGAATAACTCATCCGTCACACGACATACCGAAGACCTATGTCGGGATATTGACGTCACGTCTTGACGATGACGACATAACGCGGCTGTCCGTACCGTTCGAGCTTGACGGATATATGCTCCGTCCGTTCGAGGTACGAAGACTCGGCTACAAGCGTATAAACAGCACAGATGCGACTGTCGTCGAGTTCGTTCTGCACGAGGGACGTAATCGTGAGATACGGAACATCTGCGCCCATCACGGCTATCGTCTTGCAAGTCTGATGCGTGTTGCGATCGGAGACCTGCGTCTCGGAACTCTGCAAAGCGGAAGGTGGAGGCATCTCACGGAGGATGAGGTCGCATATCTTAAGTCCCGCTGAGCCAACATAAATATATAATTCGGAGGTCATTATGTTCAAAGTACAGCCGCTTCGTTCGAAGGAGCTGCAATGTGAGCTTGCCGCAATGCTCGGTGTACGGTATTTCGAAAGCTCCTACGCCTTTTTTGCCGTTGAAACGGACGAGGAGGGGACGACCGTACTCTCCGTTCTCGGTATGTGTCAGTTCGACTATACGCCCGAGGGCGCGACTATCCGCTCCGTTGCCGCCGCTCCGGGACATGAGCAGGATGAAGCTATATTTATCATGGTGCGTACCGTCATGAATTTCTGCTATCGTGCGGAGCTGCCGTGTATCACCCTTGCACCGTCAGAGGACAGTGCCGACATGACCTCGAACACCGGCTTCGTCTCCTCGCTCGGCTTCCGTGCCGCGAACGATCACACGATAGACTTAAAAAAATTCTATCGTTCTCCCTGTCACTATGAAAAAGAAGACTAAGATAATAGCCGCGCTCGATTCGTTCAAGGGTGCGGCATCATCATATGAAGCCGGATGTGCCGTCAAACGTGGGATAACGGAACGTCTTCCCGACTGTGAGGTCACGGTCTTCCCTCTCGGTGACGGAGGTGAGGGGACGAGCGCAGCGTTTGCAGACCTCGGTATCGTCCGCTCCGTCACGGTAAGCGACACTCACCGTGCCAAAACAGAGGCTCACTACGTGCTGTTCGAACGAAACGGCAAAAGGGTCGGCGTTTTCGATATGGCTGAGGCCTCCGGTCTCGGTCTGTCACGCAAGCACGGTCTCGACATAGCTACTGCAACGACCGCAGGAGTCGGTGAGCTTATCGTACATCTGAAGACCCTCGGCTGTGACGAGATAATAGTCGGTCTCGGTGGGAGCGGAACGAACGACGGCGGTATAGGTGCGCTCGCACGTCTCGGCGTTCGCCTGTACGACAAAAACGGTGCGGAGCTTGACGGAACGCTCGGCGCGGTCGTTCTCTCGAGCATCGCTTCGTGCGACCTCTCCCCTGCAAGGACTCTCCTTGAAGGTATAACTCTGACCCTGCTCTACGATGCGGATGTCATGCTTACCGGAGGGTCGGGAGCGACCGATATGTTCTCGCGCCAAAAGGGTGCTTCCGACGCGGACGTTGTACGTCTCGAAGGTGCAATGCGCTCCTTTGCCGAGGTCGGAGACCGTGCGGTCGGCTACACAGCCTCCTCCGCCTCCGGCTGTGGCGCGGCAGGCGGACTTGGCTACGGTCTATCCCTCGTCGGCGGTACACTTCGCTCGGGTTCGGAATACGTTCTCGACCTTGTCGGCTTTCGTGAAGCAGTCGCAGATGCCGACCTCGTCATAACCGGTGAGGGGAAGACCGACCGTCAGACCGCACGAGGTAAGCTGCCGCTCACCGTTGCACGCTACGCCGGTGACGTTCCGACCGTTTGTCTCTGCGGCACGTTCGAATTTGACCGTGTGCTGTTCGAGAACGGCTTTGATGCGGTCATTTCGATAGTCGATTCACCTATGACCCTTGAGGCTTCGATGAAGTCAACGCTGTCACTCCTTGAAAAAAGTGCGTACAGTATATCCGGACTTTACTCCGCGATCGTAAAATAAAAATACCGTCCCGTGTCTGTCGATACATATCGGTCGATACGGAACGGTATTTTTTTGTTATATAGGTGCGGCAATGTCAGACAACGAGGACAAAATGAAGAATTCGGCGGTGCATGGGGGAATGTGGTACTCATGAGGAACGAGCTGACCATCGCGTACCCTGCGTGTACCACATGGGAGGGTCACTGTGCGCCCCTCGGTGCGGTTCGCGATAAGCAGCAGCGCGGGAACTTTGTCATCAGTCGAATAACGCACGTATGCGAATACGTCCGAGTCGAGCGCGAGTATCTCGAACAGACCGTCACGAAGCACCGCGTAGTCGCGCCGCATACGCCCGAGCTCACGGTAATGCTCGAGTATGACCTCATCCATGCTGTGCCACGGGAACGGTCGGCGACAGAACGGATCTCGATACCCCTCGACCCCGACCTCGTCACCGTAGAATATGCACGGCACACCCGGAAGCCCCGCGATAACCGAGTACGCAAAACGAAGTCGCACCGAGGCAAGCTCGCGTTCTTCCTTTGTCATACGAAGGACGGACAGCTCCTCGTTGCTCCGTTCACCGCACGGCTCACCGCCGAATATCGTAAGTATACGCTCAGTATCGTGCGTTCCGAGAAAGTTAAGGAGGTTGTCGGACGTTCCCTTGGGGTAACGCCTGTACGTTCCCTCGGTAAAACGGCGCAGCTTATCCGTCTCGCCGTTCATGACGTAGGAGATGACAGCATCGCGGAGGGGATAGTTCATGACGGAGTCGAGCTGTCTTCCGCCAAGGTAGCACCGTCTTCTGCCGTAGCTGACCTTGTCGGATGCATCCTCCCAGACCTCGCCGAGTATCACGCCGTCCGGAGAGTTGCGCTTGACCGCCTCACGAAAGCTGTATAAAAATTCATCGGACAGCTCGTCCGCAACATCGAGCCGCCAGCCCGATACGCCCTCCCCCATCCATTTCGGAACGACCTGCTCGGTCACGAAGCTGCGGAACTCCTCACTTGAGCCGCGTATCTTCGGCAGGACGCGAACACCCCACCAGCAGTCGTAATCATCGGGAAAGTCGCGGAACGAGTACCAGTCGTGATACGGTGACTCCTTCGACTGATACGCACCGACCGAGGGATACCGACCGTACCTGTTGAAGTACAGGCTGTCGTCCCCCGTGTGGTTGAACACACCGTCGAGGATGATGTCGATATCGTACTCCCTCGCCGTTCGGCAAAGCTCACGCAGAGCCTCCTCACCGCCGAACATCGAGTCAACGGTCAGGTAGTCCCCCGTGTCGTATTTGTGATTCGAATATGCCTCGAATATCGGTGACAGGTATATCGTGGAAACGCCGAGAGAGGCGATATAGTCCATTTTTTCGGCGATACCGTACAGATCTCCACCGAAAAATACATTGTTTGCGACCTCAGCACCCGGGTATTCGCCGTACTGCGGTATGCCGTTCTCCCAGTCGGGATCAAGCACCGCACCGTCCTTTACCTTGCACTCGTGTCTTGTCGAGCGTGCGAAGCGGTCTACGAATATCTGATAGACCGCACCGCGACAGAACGAGCGTGAAGTTTCGTATTCCGGTGCGTACAGCAGGAGCTGACGTTCACCGACACAGTTCTCGAGCACGCACAGCTCCGTCGGACGCTCCCCACCGAGGCAGACCGAACCGCCCTCCCACTCTACGAGATAGCGGTAATAGAACAGTCCGTGCTCACTCAGCTCGTATTCCGAAAGAAGCTCACTCATCGACAGCTCGACCGAGAACGACAGGATATCGCCCGTGCACTCTCCCTCCGTCAGCGGATACGTCACGGAGCGACCGCCGTAGCTGTGATTCCATTCGTCCGCATGGATAATTATGCAGACCCTTACGTTCTCCGCACCGTCCGGCACAGTGCCTGCACCTTCCGCGCCGACGTTCACGTTTAGAGTAAAGCGCAGGCTCGCATCGGACGGAAACGCACCGAACAGCGACAGCTCCGCGCCGCTCTTTATGTCGGTCTTTCGTTCTTCAAAGAGACAGCTCATTTTACGGGAACGGTGTGCCAGATGTTGTCCGCGTACTCACGGATACTGCGGTCGGAGGAGAAGAAGCCTGCACCTGCGATATTGAGGAGAGACTTTTTCGTCCAAGCCTCCTCGTCGGCGTAGGTCCTCATCACACGTGCGTATACGTTCATGTAGGAGTCGTAGTCCGCAAGGCACATATACGGGTCGGATATTCCGTAGCCGTAGAGGAAGTAATCAGCCATGCTTCCGAAGTGGTTTCCGGCAAAGCTTCCGCGCAGACGGTTTATGACGCCCTGTAGACGTTCGCTGTTATTGTAGTATTCGAGTGAGGAGTAGCCTCGCTTCCACAGGTCATCGACCTCATCGGAGGTCAGACCGAAGATGAAGATGTTGTCGTCACCGACTGCGTCACGCATCTCGACGTTTGCACCGTCGAGAGTACCGAGGGTCAGCGCACCGTTTACCATGAACTTCATACAGCCGGTGCCGCTCGCCTCCTTGCCTGCAAGTGAGATCTGCTCACTTATGTCGGAGGCAGGCATAAGTACCTCTGCCGTGCTGACGTTGTAGTCCTCGAGGTAGATGACACGGAGTATGTCGCGAACCTTAGCATCCTTCGATATCTCCTCGCCGAGACTCCATATGAGCTTGATTATATCCTTAGCCATATAGTAGCCCGGGGCAGCCTTACCGCCAAAGAGGAACGTGGTCGGTGTGTACTCACCGTTCGGGTTCGCCTTTATCTCGTTGTAGAGGGTGATTATTTTGAGAACGTTCAGAAGCTGTCTCTTGTATTCGTGCATCCTCTTGACCTGTACGTCGAATACGGAGTTTACGTCTATCGTTTCGCCGGTCTTGTTGAAGTAGTACTTTGCAAAATCGAGCTTTCGTTCTGTCTTGATGGTGCGAAGACGCTCGTGTATGTCGCGGTCGTCCGCGTACTTCCTAAAGTTAGCCAGCTCCTCCGTATTTTTACGGTAGCCCGTACCGATGGTCTCGTCAAGAAGTGAGGCAAGACCCGGGTTCGAGTAGCAGAGCCAACGGCGCATAGCGATACCGTTCGTTACATTCGTAAACTTGTACGGCATAGCCTTGTAGTAATCGTGGAACACCGTCTTCTTCAGGATATCGGAGTGCAGTGCTGACACACCGTTTACGGTATGGGAAGCGGCAACGCTCAGGTTCGCCATACGCACCTGCGAATAGCCGATTATCGCCATACGTGAGATACGATCCCAGTCGCCCGGGTACATATTCCAAAGGTCGGCGCAGAGACGGCGGTTTATCTCCTCAACTATCATGTAGATACGAGGAAGCTTGAGCTTAAAGAGGTACACGTTCCACGTTTCGAGTGCCTCGGGAAGCACGGTATGGTTGGTGTAGGAGACCACCTTAGTTACCACAGACCATGCAGATTCCCATGAATAGGAATAGGTATCCATGAGTATACGCATAAGCTCGGGAATGACGAGCGCGGGGTGCGTATCGTTTATGTGGATCGCGACACGGTCTGCGAAATTGTACAGTGTTCCGTAGCCTGCGAGGTGATCTGCGATAATGCTCTGGAGCGACGCGGATACGAGGAAGTACTGCTGTGTCAGACGGAGGAGCTTTCCCTCGTCATGGTCGTCCGAGGGGTACAGCACCTTTGAGATGACCTGTGCGTTGGAGGTCTCCTGTATAGCGCGGACGTACTGTCCCTGAGAGAACAGGTTCATGTTGAAGTGGGTGGTATCGACCGCCTTCCAGAGACGGAGAACGTTGACCGCCTGTGAATCCGAGCCGGAGACCATCATATCGTAGGGTACCGCGCTCACATCCTCGTAATTATCGTAGGTGATGGAGCATTTGCCGTTCTCCCACTTTTCCTCGACCGTGCCGCCGAGACGTACAGTGAACGCCTTATCGGTACGGGGTACGAGCCATGTGTCACCGCGACCCATCCATGCATCGGGAAGCTCGACCTGATTTCCGTCGATTATCTTCTGCTTGAAGAGACCGTACTCGTAGCAGATGGAAAAGCCCGTTGCCGCGTAATCGAGTGAGGTCAGTGAATCAAGGAAGCAAGCCGCAAGACGACCGAGACCGCCGTTACCGAGTCCGGGGTCGGGTTCGAACTCGTATATCCTCTCAAGGTCGAAGCCCATTTCGGAGAGGACGGTACGATAGGTCTCGGAGATACCGAGGTTCATAAGATTGTTCTTCAGCTGACGACCCATCAGAAACTCCATGCAAAGGTAGTATACCTTCTTCGGACGCTGCTTTTTTACCTTTTCGTGGAAGACGGAACGCTTTTCGGTAAGGATATCCTTGACGCTCATGACTGTCGCCTTGTATATCTGCTCCTCGTTCGCTTCGTCCGGCTTCACACCGAAATAACGTATGAGCTTCTGCTCGATGCTCTCTCTTACCGATGCTTCCGTCATATTTGCATTTATATCCATATATCTCCTCCGTGACGGGGGCGTCCCGTCAAAAAATCACATCGGATGAAGTCTCTCTCCACCCAAATAACATAATAGTGCCGTGCAGTCAATAAAAACATAGACATACATACGCGCAAAAAGTCTCCCCTTACTGTGCATATGTATGACTATATTCCACGCTGCGGCACGAGCCGGAGCTGTAGGACGGTGACATACCATCCTACAGTTCCGCGTGCAGGCATAAAATGTCGTATTTTATTTTACATCAAAGAACGGTAAATATCAATATACTTTTTAGCCGAAACTGCCCATGAAAAGTCAACGTTCATGACATTTTTGACAAGTCGCGCCCATTCCGTATGGTTT
>CAYSKU010000011.1:17905-22532 GCA_964431775.1 uncultured Ruminococcus sp.
GACGTACATCAGGTCGTGTGCGTTGTAATTTGCGAAGGTTAATCCGTTTCCGACACCCTCCTTATCGTCATACGCGGTTATGGTGTCGCGGAGACCGCCGCATTCACGAACGATCGGTACTGTGCCGTAGCGTGAGGCGATCATCTGCGAGAGACCGCACGGTTCGCTCTTTGACGGCATCAGGAACATATCCGCTCCGGCGTAGAACTTCTTCGAAAGTGCCTTATTGTATTCGAGACGAACGCATACCTGCTCCGGATAACGCTCGGCGAGGGAGGCGAAGAACGCTTCCAGCTCCGCTTCGCCGGTTCCGAGAAGCACGAACTGCACCTTGTTGCACGATACGAACTCCTCGATTATGTGCTTTACGAGGTCGAAGCCCTTGTGTGAGGCGAGACGCGATACCATAGCGATGATCGGGATACAGGGATCCTCCTCGAAGCCGCATATGCGCTGTAGCTCTGCCTTGCAGGCTGCCTTTCCGTCCATATCGTCTATAGAAAAGCTCTCGGCGATATCGGGGTCGGTCGAGGGGTCGTAATAATCAACGTCGATACCGTTCACTATACCGACGAGCTTGCCCTCCGCATCTGCGGCACGAAGTATGTGGTGCAGACCGCTTGCGTAATACTCGGTCAGTATCTCTCTCGAATACTGTCGGCTGACCGTGTTCACCATGTCCGCGCAGACTATCGCACCCTTTAAGAGGTTGACGTTTCCGTTGTACTCGACCACACTGCGATCCCATTCGGGAAGCTCGAATACCTCACCGAGGATACCGAAGTCGAACACGCCCTGATAGTCGATGTTGTGTATGGTGAACAGCGCGGAGATCGAACGGTATTCATCGAGATGAGAGTACTTCCTCTTGAGGTAGATGACCGCAAGTGCGCTCTGCCAGTCGTTCGCGTGAAGTATGTCGGGGTAGAAGTTCACCGCCGCCATCAGCTCGAGCACGCATTTCGAGAAGAACGCAAAGCGTTCACCGTCATCGTAGCAGCCGTACAGACGGTCACGCTCGAAGTAATACTGATTGTCGATAAAGTAATAGGTAACTCCCTCCAGAACGCTCTTCCAGATACCGCAGTACTGATTTCTCCACGCAAGACGAACGTTTATCTCGGTGACGAGCTCAAGCTCCTCCGCGAATTTAGCCCGAACGACCGGATAGAGCGGTATGACCACGCGAATGTCCGCCTCACGGTCAAGCTCCTTCTTCACCGCCTTCGGTAAGGCTCCCATAACGTCCGCAAGACCGCCTGTCGAGGCAAACGGAAGTGCCTCTGCGGCAGCATATAAAATCTTCATTTGTCGATCTCCTTTTCAAATAGCAGCATTTCTTGTCAGATGAGCTTTCCCTTTGAGATGTAATAGGGCTGTGTATCCGCGCCGCTCAGCATACGACCGTCACGTATGACGGCATTCTTGTCGGTTATGACACAATTGAGGAACGCACCCTCACCGATGATGGAGTCCTGCATGATTATGCTGTTCTTGACCGTTGCGTTACGTCCGACCTTCGCTCCGCGGAAGATGATTGAGTTTTCAACAGTTCCCTCGATGTAGCAGCCGTCCGCGATCATCGAACCCTTGACCGTCGAGGTGGGGCTGTAGTAGGACGGGCTGGAATTTCTTACCTTAGTATATACGGGACGGTTCTTTACGTTGAAGAGTGAGTCACGCGCCTCCGCATTGTGGAGGAGATCCATGCTGTGCGAATAGTAGTCCGCGAACGAGGATATGCAGGCGAAGTAGCCCTCGTACTTGTAGACACGGTAGTTCATGTGCTGCATATTTCGTGCTATAACGTCACGTGTCAGGCTGACGTAATCGTGCGCTATCGCATCAAGCACGATCTGCTGTAGATACGAGGTCTTCATGACCACTATGTTAAGGCTTATGTCAGCCTTTCCTCTGAAATTCGTCGGGTACGAGAGGACGTCCGTGACACGTCCCTCCTCGTCGGAGGTGTATATCGTGTTTATCTTCGCGGTCTCGGGGGTCAGATCGACCGTCTTTACGGCGATCGTCATATCCGCATCCGTCTTCTGATGGTATGCTATTATGTCGTTGAAGTCAACATTGCAGATGACGTCACAGTCGGACATCACAACGTAATCATCGGTTATACGGCTGATCGAGTAGTTGACGCTCTTTAACGCCTGTAATCTCGTCTGATAGAGAGAGTTCACGTTGTTTGCGTATGCCGTGATGTACGGAGGGAGTATCTTGATACCGCCGGAGCGACGTGCGAGATCCCAGTCCTTACCTGAGCCTATGTGGTCCATAAGTGAATGGTAGTTGTAATGCGTGATGACACTGATATTGTAGATGTTGGAGTTTACCATGTTCGAGAGCGTGAAGTCGATAAAGCGGTATCTGCACGCAAACGGTACGGATGCAACGGTGCGTAATCTGGTCAACTCCGGTATGTTATTATCATGAATATTGGAAAAGATGATTCCTGACGCTGACATATTATTCGATTCCTTTCTGTCTTTTGCCGAGCTGCAAAAGCATTTACTTTATTTATTCGTGTGCTGTCGTAACAAGCGGACTTATCTGTGCTTTTCGAGCCATTCGGCATCGACCATCTCACCGCCGGGTATCTCGGAGGCGGGCTTTACGTCAAGATCCGAGCCGACGACCGCGATACCGCTGTTGCTGCTCCTCGTGTGTCCGATCACGGAGCCTGCACCTATCTTCGTATCACTGTCGATTATGGAGTAGTTTATGGTCGCGCCCTCTGCGATGGTGACGTTTCGCATGATAACGGAATCGCGGATTATCGCTCCACGCGCCACCTTTACGCCGCTTGCGAGGACGGAATTTTCAACGATACCCTCTATATTACAGCCCTCGGTCACGAGAGAGTTCGATATCTTTGCGTATTCGCCGATGTACTGCGGCGGATCGGAGTAGTTTCTCGAGAATATGCGCCAGTCGCGGTCACGGAGGTCGAACGCCGGCTTATCGCCGATCAGATCCATGTTCGCTTCCCAAAGTGACTGTATAGTTCCGACATCCTTCCAGTAGCCGGAGAAGGCGTATGCGTACATGGCTCTGCCGTCCGCAAGCATCTTCGGGATGATGTTCTTACCGAAGTCCTTCGAGGACTCGGGGTCTGCCTCATCGTCTATCAGGTACTTTTTGAGAAGAGCCTTGTTGAAGATGTAGATACCCATCGATGCCTTCGTGCTCTTCGGGTGCTTCGGCTTCTCCTCAAACTCCGTTATACGGAGGTCGTCGTCCGTGTTCATGATACCGAAGCGGCTTGCCTCCTCAAGGGATACCTCAAGGACGGCTATGGTGCAGTCCGCGCCCTTCGCCTTGTGTGCCTCGAGCATCTTTTCGTAGTCCATCTTGTAGATGTGGTCGCCCGAGAGGACGAGGACGTAGTCGGGATCGTAGCGGTCTATGAATTCGAGGTTCTGGTAGATCGCGTTCGCAGTACCCTTGTACCAGTCCGCACCGGACTTTGCCTGATACGGCGGCAGTACGCGGACACCGCTGTTGACACGGTCGAGGTCCCACGGCTCACCGTTTCCGATGTATTCGTTCAGCGCGAGAGGCTGATACTGCGTCAGTACTCCGACGGTGTATATGCCGGAATTCACGCAGTTCGAGAGCGGAAAGTCGATTATACGATACTTACCGCCAAACCGTACAGCCGGCTTTGCCGTCTTTTCGGTCAGCGTATAAAGTCTGCTTCCCTGCCCTCCGGCAAGGAGCATGGCGACACATTCCTGTTTCTTTAACATGGTATCCTCCATAATATGTGAAATTATATATAGCTTGGTATCGTGCGCTTATTTCCTTCACCCGTTCGTCTGCTTACGGAGTATAACGCCGCCGAGTGCCGGAAGAGTTATCTCTATCTCGTTCTCACGCTTGCCCTCTCCGTCTATAGCGTTCCTCGTGCGTATAGCTCCCTCGTTCAGGTGGTTCTTACCGCCAAACTCGTACTTGTCGGTCGTCATTATCTCCTCGTAGCGTCCCATCTTAGGAACACGCACCCTGAAGCCCTCACGAAGCACCGGCGCAAAGTTCAGCACCACTATGATCTCATGCCCTTTTTTGTCTTTACGTCTGTAGGAGATAACGTTCAGGTCTGCCATATCCGCTTCTATCCACTCGAAGCCGTCCCACGAGTCGTCGATCTCCCAGAGCTCCGGTGTCGAGAGGTAGAAATTGTTCAGCTCACGGACGAACCTCTGCATCTCTATGTGGCGCGGATACTTCGTCATGAACCACTCAAGCTCGTTCTCATAGTCCCATTCGCGGAACTGAGCAAACTCCGTTCCCATAAAGGTCAGCTTTTTTCCGGGAAGTGTCATCATGTACATGAGGAACGTCCGCATTCCGGCGAACTTATCGTCGTATTCGCCGAACATCTTGTCAACGAGCGACTTTTTACCGTGTACGACCTCATCGTGCGACACGGGCAGGATATAGTTTTCGGAGAACGCATACATGAGCGGGAACGTCAGCTTGCTGTGGAGGTGCTTTCGCATGACCGGATCTGTCTGCACGTACTCGAACATATCGTTCGAGAAGCCCATGTTCCACTTGAAGTTGAAGCCGAGTCCTCCGTCCGCGACACTCTTGGTTATCATCGGCCAGTCGG